>NZ_JBNHER010000085.1:0-24738 GCF_050015975.1 Dapis purpurea BLCC-M126
TTTTAACCAGAGGTAATTATCAATTATCCATTATCAATTATCAATTAATGAATTACAGCAATTTTTTTATGGGTATACCACAGAAGAGACCTTCCATGGAACGTACCTACTGTGGTTTTGATTGTGATGTAAGGTTATCAATCTGAAAAGCGCTGTAATTTAGGTTTTTCTTCCTTTGGAAGTATTGAAGTTCCTACTATAATAATCGTA
Organism: Dapis purpurea BLCC-M126; assembly: GCF_050015975.1. Classification (NCBI taxonomy): domain Bacteria; kingdom Bacillati; phylum Cyanobacteriota; class Cyanophyceae; order Oscillatoriales; family Microcoleaceae; genus Dapis; species Dapis purpurea. Next base: position 211 of record NZ_JBNHER010000085.1, read on the forward strand.
CTGGCCTAGCGAGAAAGCAAATATACCTGTTTATCTATTTCTATAGGACAGCTTCGATTTTAACTTATGAGGTAACATGACTACTTTTTTTGTCATTAATACCAATCAATAATCAAGATTAACCTAATTTTAGAGGAAGACTATGCAATCAACAACTACTCAATTAGATACCTCAAATATGGATATACCAAAACATGGTTTACCAGTAACAATAATTTCGGGTTTTCTAGGGAGTGGTAAAACTACTTTACTTAACCATATATTGCAAAATCAACAGGGTGTAAAAACTGCTGTTTTGGTAAATGAATTTGGAGAAATTGGCATTGATAATGAATTAATTGTTTCTACTGATGCAGATGACACAATGGTGGAACTTACTAATGGTTGTGTTTGCTGTACTATTAATGATGATTTGAAAAATGCAGTTTATCAAATTTTAGAAAGACAAGACAAAATTGATTATATGGTAGTAGAAACTACTGGTTTAGCTGACCCATTGCCAGTGGCTTTAACTTTTTTAGGAACTGAGTTACGGGATATGACTCGCCTAGATTCAATTATTACTTTGGTAGATGCTGCTAACTATAGTCTTGATTTATTTAATAGTCAAGCAGCATATAGTCAAATTGTCTATGGTGATATTATTTTGTTGAATAAAACTGACTTGGTAAATGAAGCTGATTTAGATTCATTGGAAGTGAAAATTAGGGATCTTAAAAAAGATGCTAGAATTATTAGAACTAGGGAATCGCAAGCAGCTTTACCGTTAATTCTAAGTGTGGGTTTGTTTGAGTCGGATAAGTATTTTGACGAAATAGAAGCTTATAAACATGACCATGGCCATGACCATGAGCATGACCATGAACATGAAAATCATCACGACCATGAGCATGACCATGAACATGAAAATCATCATGACCATGAGCATGACCATGAACATGAAAATCATCATGACCATAAGCATGACCATGAGCATCATCACCATCACGACCATGAACATCATCACCATCATTCTAACCACTTAGAAAATGATGGATTTACTTCTATTTCTTTCCAAAGTGATAAGCCTTTTTCTCTTAAGAAATTTCAAGGTTTTTTGGATAATGAATTACCTGCAAATGTGTTTAGAGCTAAGGGTATTTTATGGTTTCAAGAAAGCTCTTTACGACATATATTTCATTTAAGTGGTAAGCGGTTTAGTATTGTTGATGATGATCAGTGGAAAGATAATCATAAAAATCAGTTGGTTTTGATTGGTCAAAACTTAGAACATGAAAAGTTGCGATCGCAATTAGAAGACTGTGTTATTAATTAATAATTATTAATTAATAATTATTAATTTGCCTTGTATAAATGCCGGATGATTTTAATAGTTTTGTGGAATGGGCATCTTGCGTTCTTGATATTTTCCATATTTTCGGACAGACAGGATGCCGATCCCACTTAATATTCATCCCTTAATTCAGCAACATCTACTAATTAATTGGTCAAAATATAGCACTCAGCACTCAGAAATTAGCAAATCTTTGAAAGCTGAATGCTGAACTCTAAAAGCTGATAACTAATAACTGATAACTGAAAAAGCTGATAACTGAAATGCGAGTTGTTATCCAAAGAGTTAATTTTTCTCAGGTAAAAGTAAATGGAGAAATTGTCGGCAAAATTGGCAAAGGATTAAATTTGCTTGTTGGTATTGCCACGAATGATACAGAAAATGAAATAAATTGGATGGTGCGTAAATGTTTAGATATGCGTTTATTTCCTGACCAAGATAGTGATAATAACCGTTGGGAAAAATCTGTCAAAGATATAGATGGTGAATTATTAATAGTTAGTCAATTTACTCTTTATGGAGACTGTCGTAAAGGTCGTCGCCCATCTTTTGATAATTCCGCATCTCCTAAAGTTGCTAAAGAAATTTATCATCTATTTGTAGAGCAATTAAAATTGAGTGGTTTAAAAGTAGAAACTGGTATTTTTGGAGCCATGATGCAAGTTGAAATTGATAATGATGGTCCGGTAACTTTATTATTAGAAAGAGAAGCTATTAATTAATGGATAATTGATAATGGATAATTACCTCTGATTAAAACCGTAAGGGAATTGAATATAAGGAAATATACTAGCATTTTTTTGTCTTGAAATAGAAGGCTTGATACCTTTATTTTTCGGTAATAAATTATTCTGATAAGTTAAGAATATAGTAACTATGTCAAATAGGGAAAAGAAAAAAAGGGAGTAACCTGATATATAACCTGATAATTAGCATATAAGCATTTCCTGGGAAATACTTACATTACTATAAATAAAATTTCTGGTTTGACGAACTAAGATATAGGTATTTCCACACTATTCTTGCTCAATATCTAGGACACAATTAATGTTATACTTAAATAAGTAATTGTATTGCGCAATGAACAGATATCAGATTGATATCATAATTGTCATTTTATAGGGTTCCAGCCTGTAAAATTTTAGTTAATATAATATTTAGAGTTTTAAAAAAGGAAAACTATGGGATTCTTTGATTCAGAAGTAGTTCAACAAGAAGCCAAAAAATTATTTGAGGATTATCAATCCTTAATTAACCTAGGAAGTGATTACGGCAAATTTGACCGAGAAGGTAAAAAGATGTATATCGATCAAATGGAAGCTATGATGGAGAGATATCGTATTTTTATGAAGCGATTTGAATTATCGGAAGATTTCATGGCTCAAATGACTATGGAACAACTCAAAACTCAGTTAAATCAATTCGGTATTACTCCTCAACAAATGTTCGATCAAATGCATATAACTTTAGAAAGAATGAAATCAGAATTGCAAAAGCAGTCCTGATTTAATCAAGATAAATAACCGCTTATTAATTGCAATTTAATATGCTCGGCAAACCAGAAAAAAAAGTTGAGAAGAAACCTGCTTACTTTCTTGATTAAATCTTGAGAAAGAAGCAATTTTCTTCTACTCATAATGTTTATTTAGGGTTTGCTGCAAAATTCCTAAGTGTGAGGACAGAAAACAGGGAAAAATTTGCGCTATTTCAACCTCATTACTTTACTACTATTACTTCAAGAAGTGAATTACTGCTTGATAGCATCAAAGCTTATTTATTTAGCTTTTTGAATCTTTAATATTTATCAAAAGCTTGAACTATCAAAGTTTCAAATTTATTCACCATACTACCTTTCCCAACTCTTTCTGTACCTAACGCCAAACAGTTGCTAACTTAGCAATATTTTTTGAAACTGGCATAATATAACTCTACAAAGTCAACCCCTACGTTATATATATTTTTTGGCGTTGCTGAAACACGGTATGAAATCCCTAAATTTATAATGTGTAAATCAGACCTATTTCCCCTCATTCCTGGCGCAGAAAAATCTCATTTTTAGCTTCTAACTCCTGACCCCCTAAAAATCATAGATTTATTCAACAACGCCATTTTTTGGGGATAATCTACACAACTATCGCAAGACTTTAAATTCTTGGCTAGACAAGTTTCTAATTTTGTTATTTTGGGTCAGATACTATAAGTTATATTATGTGCCCCCTTCGGGGGAGCTACGCTAACGGTTAAATAGTTATTATAATTACAGTTCGTAGTAGGGCTTCAGCCCTATCTACAGTTCGGGCTGAAGCCCTAATACAAACCATATACTTTATTATTAGTGATTATCCGAACATGATATTATAGCAGTTTTCATTAAAATAGAGTATAGAGATTTTGGCTTAAAGAGACTTATGCTGAGGGCAGAAGTTTTGTAGTCAACATGAGTGAAAACCACTATAATTCCTTAATTTAATAATTCTGAATTCTACATTCTAAATTCTACATTCATAAACAGAAGTTTTGTAGTCAACATTAGTGAAAACCTCTATAATTTTCCGTCTTACAATAAACATAATGGTGAAAATATTTAGTCCCTGCAATGTTTTGACTACAGGCTAAAACCTTTGGATTCACTTCCCTCCAGCCATTAAAACTGGCTGGTTTCCAACTTACTAAAAAAATCTGATGAGAAATTACGGCCTATCAAACTTATATGCCGGAGGAAAATATTCTTTACGCATACCACTCATGGCTTGGTTCATAAAATCACGCCAGATAGGTGCAACAGTAGTTCCCCCAGTAGCTCCATAGTTGAGTGGTCGGTAATCATCATTACCTACCCAAACAGCAGTTGATAACTGAGGAGTATAACCAACAAACCAAACATCTCTTTCCGAAGAAGTCGTACCAGTTTTTCCAGCAGCTTGACGACTTATTTTCGCCCTAGTAGCCGTACCTCGTTCAATTACCCCCACTAATACACTATTAAGTGATGCTACAGCCCACTGATTCAGAACCAATTTAGGTTTAGGAGTATTGTCCAACAAAACATTTCCACTGGTATCTGTCACCTGGACAATAAAGGTTGTATCAGAATGCCAACCATTATTAGCAAAAGTAGCATAAGCACCCGCCATCTCCAGAGGTGTCAAATCGACAGAACCCAGTGGTAAAGAAATTACAGGTTCCATCGGACTTTTAATTCCCAAAATACGACAAATCTCAATTACCTTATTAAGCCCGACAGACTGACCAATTTTCACAGCAGGTATATTCAGAGAAGACTGCAAAGCCTTACGAATACTAACTGCTCCAGAATATCCACCGCCATAATTTCGAGGGGAGTATCTCTGATTACTACCATCTCGGTAACTAACAGGACTATCCATCACTACCGAAGATGGGGAAAATCTACCCGAAGCAAAAGCAGCATAGTAAACAAAAGGCTTAAACGCAGAGCCTGGTTGCCTACGAGCTTGAACAGCACGATTATACTGACTCGTCTTAAAATCTGCCCCACCAACCATTGCCTTGACAAAGTGGGTGCGTGGATCAACAGCTACCAATGCTAATTGACCTTTATCCCAACTCCGATAAAGCCCTCGGTAATATAATATTTGATGCCATTCAGTCACAGTTTTCTCGGCCATCCGTTGGAAGTTCATATCAATAGTAGTTTGTATCCGCATTCCTCCCTTCAGAACAGCATCTTTACCAAACCTCTCAGTTAATTCCTGAATAACTGCATTAGTAATATAAGGAAGTTTACTCTGACGAAAAGACGTCACTTTACCTACTAACAATGGTTGTTTGAGAGCTTCTGCTTCCTCCTCAGCAGTAATCCAATTTAGTTCTCGCATCCTGGCTAATACTGTGGCCTGACGCTGCTTAGACTTTTGGTAATTAATAAAAGGGCTATATTCCTCTGGTGCGGGAATCATACCTGCCATTAAGGCAGCTTCTGCCAAAGTTAAATCCTTAGAAGACTTATTAAAATAGCTTTTAGATGCAGTTTCAACTCCATATAGATTATGACCCCAGTAAATTTGGTTAAGGTATAATTCTAAAATCTCATTTTTTTCTAGAATTTGCTCCATTCTAATTGCCAAAACTGCTTCAGCTACTTTTCGACTAAGTTTGGCTGTGGGAGATAAAAACAAATTTTTCACCAACTGCATAGTTACAGTAGAACCTCCTTCAACAGTTCTACCCCGCTCCAAGTTGGCCACAAGAGCACGGATAATACCAATGGGATAAATCCCCAAGTGATTGTAGAAGTTACTATCCTCGATCGCCAGAACTGCTCGTTTTAAGTCTGGAGAAATTTGGTTTAGAGGTATTACTTCTCGGTTGGCCTCGTCATGGAGACTTGCCAGAGGTCTACCTTTGATATCGTATATATGAGTTGTTTCTGAAGGTGTATAATTTTTTAGTACCCTTACATCTGGCAGATTACGGAAGCTGATGGCTAAACCTACCAATCCGCCAGCAACTAATGAGCTAGTCAGCATGGTAATGCCTAATACTGTACCTGCTGTAACTTTACTGACAGATTGAACAAACTCGAATACTGGTGCAGGTTCAGAGTTGTTTTTTTTAGTTTGCTTGTTTGGGAGAGCGTTGGTTGACACTTTGATTTAACTTCCTTAACTAGATTTGGTGATTTTTGATCTTAAGTAATTAGACTTCTGACAGAAGTAAGTCAACAGTCAAAAGGGGAGTAGTAATAAGTTGATGATTTCTATACTGTAATTTATTTGACTTTTCCTTGGGCAAGAGGTTTATTATTGGGGTTTAATATGTAATTTAAGAGGTTTGCTTATTGTATTCCTCAAGGGTATTACTAATAGTTATCATTTTTTGGTGAGATCGCTATAGCTAAGTGCTAATTGCTATATATCAATAAATTATGCTTAAATTGATGCCTGTGGAAAGTATGTACAAGAAAAATAAGGATTGATGATATTTGTAAATAATTTATGCTACTTTAGCACTCCTCATTATTAGTGGGCTGATCGAGGACAAAAATCTTCAGAGTAGCTAAACTTTTCCGATTTACTCACAAGCTTATTCATAACTTTCTCTACTAAATTTGACTAGATACTAGATATATAAATTCACTAATACTAAATAATGACTGATAAATTTACATGGCTACATCGTGGCATCAGTGAAATATTCCCAGATCAACCAGATTCTCAAGACCCTAATGAAAACTTAACCCAGAGGTTAAGCAAATCAGACCGTCCTTTGCGGGTTAAATTGGGAATAGACCCTACAGGAGCTGATATCCATTTAGGCCATAGTATCCCCGTTAGGAAACTCCGAGCATTTCAAGATGCTGGACATACAGCAGTATTAATCATAGGAGATTTTACCGCAAGAATTGGCGACCCGACTGGGAAATCTGAAGTCCGACGGCAGTTAACTTCTGAGCAAGTAAAGGAAAATGCCAAAACTTATTTAGAGCAAGTCCGGCCAATATTGGATTTTGACACACCAGGCCGACTAGAGATTCGCTACAACTCAGAATGGCTGTCTAAACTAGATTTGGCAAATATTCTAGAACTTTTGGCAACTATGACTGTGGGACAGATGTTGGCGAAGGAAGGTTTTGCTCTTCGTTATCAACAGGAAAATCCTATCTATATCCATGAGTTTCTCTATCCCCTAATGCAAGGTTATGATTCTGTGGCTGTGGATGCTGATGTGGAATTGGGCGGTACTGACCAAAAGTTTAATATTGCGGTGGGGCGAGATTTACAACGTCATTTTGGTAAGAAGACTCAGTTTGGTCTGTTAATGCCGATTTTGTTGGGGACTGATGGGTTGCAGAAAATGTCTAAGTCTCTAGGAAATTATGTGGGTTTATCGGAAGACCCTTTGACTATGTATTCTAAGCTTGAGAAAATTCCTGATGACCAGGTAGAAAAGTATTTTGAACTCTTGACAAATTTACCTCTTGATGAGTTGCCGGAGAATCCTCGCGAAAGACAAAAATTGTTGGGTTTGGATATTGTGTCTCAGTATCACAGTCAAGAAGCTGCTTTGTCAGCTCAAGAAACGGCTGTGAAAATGGTACTTGAGGGAGATATGAGTCAAACTGAGGCAGTGCCAGAATTTTCTTTGGCTTCTGTGGAGTTTCCAGCCAAGTTGTTTTATATTGTTAGCGCTAGTGGTTTGTGTAAGAGTAGTTCTGAAGCTAGGAAAAAAATTGCTGGGGGAGCTGTACGTTTGGATGACGACCGTATTTCAGATCAGAATTTGACTTTTGATTCTCCGGCAGACCTTGATGGTAAGGTTTTACGGGTAGGTAAGAAAAATTTTGTCCGCTTGGTCAAAAATTAAGCAATACTTTTGCTCAGACTCAAGGTCAGAAAAAAAGGAAAATTTATAGGTGAAAATTACTCAAAACTATAACGTCTTAGTTTGATGTTTGACACCAGAGAAATAAACAACTGGGAATTTATTATACTGAATGCCTAGTACCGCTACGCGGAAGTCAGAATTCAGAATTCAGAATTTAGAAGTTTTGATTGGTAAGGCTTTGAGTATTTTGTCACTGGTCACTTATTTCCGTCATCCTGCACTAGACTCATAGTCGGAAAAAATCCCTAGAAAAAAATTCTGACTCAGATGGAAGGAAAATCTCTAGGTGGCAATTATTCAAAACTATAATGTCTTAGTTATCTGTTTGAGTGCTGAAAAATAGACAACTGGGAATTTCTCATACTTTTACTTAGACCCAAAGTTGGGAAAAATCAGTAGAGAGAAATTCTGGCTCAGAGGGAAGGAAAATCTCTAGTGCCGCTACGCGGAAGTCAACAGTCAACACTCAAAAGTATTCCTTGGTAATGCTTTTATGATTTTTTAACTGGTCAGTTATTTCCGCCATCCTGCACTAGGTGGAAATTACTCTAAACTATAACGTTTTAGTTATTTGTCTGACTGCTGAAAAATAGACAATACTAAAAAATATTACTTATATAGTGTAGTGAAAGTGATGAGTATTGATAAAATTATTGTTCCGTTAGATGTTCCGACTGAGGCAGCAGCGATCGCCTTGATAGACAAATTACCGGAAATAATCTGGTGGAAGGTTGGTCTAGAATTGTTTGTGAGTTGTGGCCCTCAGATTCTCTCAATTCTTAAACAACGTCAGAAAAGAATTTTTCTAGATCTAAAGTTCCATGATATCCCTAATACTGTTGCTGGAGCTTGTCAGTCTGCTGCTAGTTATGGTGTTGATTTACTAACTATCCATGCTACTGCCGGTAGAGTAGCTTTGACTAGAGCACAAGAAGCTGTTGTGGAAGGGGCGAAAGCTACAGGGGAAAAGCCACCAAGGTTAATAGCTATTACTATTTTGACGAGTTTAACATCTCGTGATGTAGCTTTTGACCTAAAAATTCCTTTGGAGTTGCCAGAATATGCTTTGCAGATGGCATTATTGGCTCAGGAATCTGGCTTAAGTGGGGCGGTTTGTTCTCCTCAAGAGGTGGAACAGTTGAGGCGGGTTTGTGGAGATGATTTTGTGTTAGTTTGTCCAGGAGTGAGGCCAACTTGGGCAGAAGCAGGAGACCAGAAGCGATCGCTTACTCCTAGTAAGGCCATTCAAGCTGGTGCTGATTATCTTGTGATTGGCCGACCTATTACTGCTGCTGCTGACCCAAAAGAGGCTTTGGAACGTATTTGTCAGGAAATTGAATAAAATTAGAAAGAGGGGAGTTTAGTGTTCAGTTATCAGTTACCAGTACCTCTAGTTGAATTTAGAGGCTTAAAATTGGTATGAGGTTAAATAGTTGAAAATTTTGATTTGTAAATTCTTTGGAAAAATTACTGAACAGTAAATTATTTTCATACATGATAACTTTCAGGGAAATATTAATATGACAATCCTAGAGCCGAATGTTATTTTTTTTGAAAATATTTATTTCTACAATCATGATTATTAGTACAGTTAGTAACAATTTATTTTTACCTAGTTCTATATTTGTTAGTATCAACAATCAAATAATTGTTAGAAGTAGAAAACCTAGACGACCTAGAAGACAAATAAAAGAAGAAATAAAATCTACTGAAACACCGAAAAAAAAATCTACTTGCCCTGAAAATTCTGATAATTTAGAAATTCTAGTGGCAGCCTTAATGTTAGATTTACCTAGTTATGTTAATCGAGAAATTCAACGCGATCGCCAGCCAAGTAAGGATTATTTAAAAAGGAATATAGTTATTGCAGGTCGTCCTGAGTTTGAACCTTTACCGATGGATTATACGCCTTTTATACAGGAGGATATTAATCAAATTTTTCTCACAACTTTAGAAAGACAATATCGAGATAGTCAGGTAGTAGAGTTACAACAATTTCATTGGTTATTTGTGAGGCAAAATCAGACACAATGGGAATTAGTTAATATGTTTTCTATAGAAGAAAGTTTACCAGAAAATATACCGCCTCAACCAAAAAATAGCAGTAATGGAGTATTTGCTAAAGGTATTAGAGCTTGGTTAAAAGGATGTTATTTTCAGGAAAAAGGAAAAAATTAGAATTCAGAATTGATAGGATAGTGAGGTAGAGTTCTAAGATTAATCTTTTTTCCCTACTCCCTAAAGTCCTAAAATTTTGTACCTCATCAACTCCAAAACTGCTGCAATTTGATTTTCACGGGAAAATTAAGGTTTCAAGCCTCTCCTGAGCAAAGAAAAAATTTCCTTTTAACCAATCCTCTTTTTTTTAAGAAGAGGTAATGATTAATGATTAATTATTGAATTTTGGCTCACAACAGTTTTCACAAATGTAGACTACAAAACTTCTTCGTTCTTACTTATTCGTTTAAACCAAAATCTCTGTACTCTATATTAATGAAAAATGTTATAACTATGGTTATTTTAAAAGTAAAAGTTAAACCAAATTCTCAACAACAAAGTGTTCAAACTGAATCAGACGGCAGTTTGAAAATATGTTTGAAATCTCCTCCGGTGGATGGTAAAGCTAATCAAGAATTAATTAAACTTTTGGCAAAAAAGTTTAATGTGAAAAAATCAGAAATTACGATTAAATCTGGTTTATCTTCAAAAAATAAATTGATTGAAATTTATCTGCCAGAAACTTAGCTAATCAGCATTTACCTGTCAGCTAGTCTTTTACAGAATAACTGCGTTATCAGCCATTATTTATTAATTAATTATCTTTAGAGAAAGAATTATAGCTTGTTGATTAAATCTAAAAGAATTTACAGATAAAGGTAAGTGCCTTTTTAGAGTCAAAAAAAGTGCAACTTTTTAAGCTTGAACGACCAAAAAGTTAGGATTTTAGGCTGACAATAGCTAAAAAATTAAGGGATATTCTATCAGACTACCTCCTCTCAATTCCCCATTTATCCTGACTCCTGACTCTTACCACTCATACTTTTTCAGCAAACCCGAATTAGTATTTAGAGACTGACTAACAATTAGAATTAAAAGCAAATATAATAGCTACTTATACTATTTCTCAAAAATCTTGCTATATATGATTGGACGAGGAAGTGTGGGGAGTAGTGATAATAATTACTAACTAACTAATAATTGTCAAAAAAGACTTTAAATCTTGGTAACTTATGAGCTGTTGAAGTCTCACCGAAGTATAGCATTAATGCATGTTCAAGAATTAAGAATTTAGAATTAAGAATTTAGAATTACCTCTCCTTGAAAAGAAGAGGATTGACGAACAGGAAAATTTTTATTTATTATCCCCTTTTAAGGGGAGGCTTTAAACCACAATATTTCGGTAACTGGTATTAGTTAATTTGATCGGTGCTTGATTCATTCAAAAGTAGCAGAGCTAACCGCTAATAGCTAAATGCTTACTTGAAGATATTAGGACTTACGCAGAGACAATGTATGTAGCGCTAAAAACTATAACGTTATAGTTTTGGAACTCTATATATAGTACCTTTGCCTAAGTCCCGAAATATAATATTATCTTTCTTTAATTAAAAGACTGTGTTCAAAAATCTATAGAATTATTATCACCTTGAAGCTCTTCTAATTTTTGCTTAACTGCCTGAATATCTTGCCACATTAACCACTTTGGTTTACCAGGTTCCCTAGAAGGGTTACGCAAAAGATAAGCTGGATGAAAAATAGGCATACAAAGTCGCCCCTCCCACTCCATCCATTGACCCCGAATTTTAGTAATACCTCGCTTATCACCAGTCAAAGCTTTAACTGCTGTTGCTCCAGTTAGGAGAATAATTTTCGGGTTGACAAGACGTATTTGCTCTAATAAGTAGGGTTTACAAGCTTCTATCTCTTTGAGAGTAGGAGTCCGGTTTTCTGGTGGCCGACATCTAATAGCATTAGATATATAAACGTGGCGATCGCTACTCAGTTCCACAGACTCCAAAATTTTATCGAGCAGTTGCCCAGATCTACCCACAAATGGTAAACCTTGTTCATCTTCATTTTGACCGGGTGCTTCCCCAATAATCATAATTTCTGCCTGGGGGTTGCCTCTACCAATAACAGCGTTAGTCCGGTTTTCTCCTAGTTCACATCTATTACATTGGTTACAATGAACAGCTATTTGCTCCATTGTTTGATATGTTTCTGATGGAATAGGAATCTTAGCATCTGTGGGAATGAGGCTAGAGTCGGAGTCAGAATCTACCTCTGATTCTGATGAGTCATCATTGTTTGACCATTCAAAGAGGCTGAGTTGTTTTTCACTAGACATAATTTTGGATAATGGATAATGGATAATTGATAATGGATAATTGATAATGAACAATTATCTCTGAAAATGCTAACTTTTTGAGCTTGAGCGACCGAAAAGCTAGTACTTTTTTGGCACTAAAAAGACTAAAGCCTTTGTATTTCAATGCTTTGAGAACTCATCAGCAAGCCATAATTATCCATTATCCATTGACTCCTACCCTAGCTCATAGGACTTTTTTAGCAAGCCCTAATTAGAGGTAGTTTTCATTATTAATTATCCATTATCCATTATTCATTATTATGTCATCTATCCATATTTTTCGCGATCGCACTGATGCCGGAAAAAAGTTGGCCGAAGTTATTTTTTCCGACTTTTGCCATAAAAAGTTAACAACAGATTGGGAACTAAAGCCCATTGTCTATGCTCTACCAAGAGGAGGGTTGCCAGTAGCAGTACCAGTTGCTCGTCGGTTAGGGTGTCCATTAAGTGTGGTGGTGGCGAAGAAAATTACTTTACCATCTAATCCAGAATTAGCACTCGGTGCTGTAACGGCAAATGGTTGTTTAGTTTGGTCAAAGCAGAAACCACGGAGTTTACGAGTTCAATACGCTCTGATTGAAAAAGCACAACAAAGAGCTTTATCTCAATTAGAAAAGCTGAGTTTGGGAAAACCTGAAATTAGTTCTCTAGATAGGTTAGTGATTTTGGTTGATGATGGAATAGCTACAGGAATGACGATGGTAGCTGCACTTAAGTCTATTCAGTTACAGAAACCTCATGCTGTTTGGATATGTGTGCCAGTTGCTCCTCCAGAGTTGCTTCAAGATTTGAGGGATTGTTGCGATCGCTTAATTGTGTTGGAGACTCCTCACCCGTTTCTGAATGTGAGTCGATTTTATAGTAAATTTACTCAAGTGGAGACTGAGGTTGCTTTGGCTTGTTTACAGCAACAGGCAGAGTGGTTATAGTCAGTTATCAGTTATCAGTTATCAGTAATGAAAGTTTTTGTTTGTAGTATTGCTTGAGCAATAAGATAGATAGGACTAGAGTAATAGTACGAGAGCTTCTAATTATAACTATTTTTTCAAAATTTGGTATGTAAGCATTGAGCAGTCAGCTATCAGCTATACTACTTTTAAAGGAGGGAAAAAACAATTGGGATAGTTCTAAGAATAAGCATAAAAATGTGGTAGAAGTTAAATGAATACTTGGCTTCATTTTTAAACCTTGCCCTTACAAGTCAAGTCTATAAAAAGCTGTTTGCGCAGCATTTTGTAGGAAAAGCTGACCGTTAATAGCTTAATGCTTACTTTAATATTAAAACAGGTTGCTCAATTTTACATATTAATTCTCAGTATTTATAGTTTTGCAGATTTAATTTGTTGAGGATAAAATTTTCAAGTAGGAATTAGAAATAAAAAACACTTTTGTGTTATCTTCATCCTTAGCTCAAGTATTAAAGTAAATTTTTTTTCTGTTATGGCACTAGGCAAAAGTGTTAATAAATTGGTAAAAGTTAAATCTTTTACATTAGTAACTTTTGACTTTAGCTGAATGCTGATAGCTGAGTGCTGAATGCTTAAATTTATACCTATTCTCGTAGAAAATAAAAAACAACATGACTAACAAAATAGAAACTGAAAATTTCATTCAAGACTTGGCAAAAGTAGCGGAAGTTCGTACTAAAGTCGCTGATAGTTTAGAAGAAATGTCTGAGACTTTAAAAGTAGCAGAATTAGCAGGTAAACAAACTTCTGGTGAGTTGGGTTTAGCAAGAGAAATAGAGGATATTAAGGTTGCTGGGAAAAATCTCCGAGAGGGTGTATTTCGATTAATGGTTTTGGGAGATATGAAGCGAGGCAAAAGCACTTTTTTAAATGCTTTAATTGGTGAAAATATTCTTCCTAGTGATGTTAATCCTTGTACGGCTTTATTAACTATTTTGCGTTATGGAAGGGAGAAAAAAGTAACGGTTTATTTTAATGATGGCAAAAGTCCTGAAGAGTTAGATTTTAAAATCTTTAAGAGCAATTATACAATCGATCCGGCAGAAGCGAAAAGATTAGAAAAGGAGAATAAACAAGCTTTTCCTGATGTTGATTATGCTGTGGTTGAATATCCTCTAGGACTATTAGAAAAAGGTATAGAAATTGTTGATAGTCCGGGATTGAATGATACTGAGGCGAGGAATGAATTATCTCTAGGATATATTAATAATTGTCATGCTATTTTATTTGTGATGAGGGCAACTCAACCTTGTACTTTGGGAGAACGTCGTTATTTAGAAAATTATATTAAAAATAGGGGTTTAAGTGTATTTTTTCTGATTAATGCTTTTGACCAAATTAGAGAAAGTTTAATTGACCCGGATGATGCAGAAGAATTAGAGTCAGCAGAAGAAAAAGTTAGAAAGGTTTTTCATGCTAATTTGGCTGAATATTGCATGATTGATGGTCAAGATATTTATCAAGAAAGGGTATTTGCAATATCTGCTTTACCTGCATTGCGAAGGCGGATAAAAGATAGTTTTGCTTCTTTAGAGGGAACAGGTTTTCCAGAGTTTATGGGTGCTTTGAATAATTTTTTAACTAAGGAAAGAGCAGTTCAAGAATTTCGACAAGCTCAGACTTTAGCTAGTCAAGCTAATAGTCATGTTCGGGAGGCTATCGCTAGAAGAAAGCCTTTATTAGATGAGGATGTAAATGAGTTGAAAAGTAGGATTAATTCTGTGGAACCGGAGTTTAAAAAACTCACAGAAATTCGCGATCAATTCAAAGAAGAAATTAGAACTGTTCGGGATCAGAAAGCTAAAGTTGTGGCTAATTCTTTTCGGTCTTATGTCTTAAATTTAGGTGATACTTTCGAGGCTGACTTTTTGCATTATCAGCCAGATTTAAACTTTATGGATTTTCTGAATAAAGATAGACGAGAAGGATTTGAAGCAGAACTAAAAAAAGCATTTGAACAATATATTAATGATAAATTAGCTGCCTGGACAATAACTGTGGAAAGTGAAATGGATGCGGCATTTTTACAGTTATCAAGAATGGCAGCCTATTATGGTGCTTCTTACACTAAAGTTACAGATAAAATTACTGAAAAAATTACAGGGAAAAAAGTTAATTCTTTTAGCAGTTATGGTGAAGAAGATGACTCTCCCACTTGGGCAAAATGGGCGATGGGATTATTTTCTTTAGCCAGAGGAAATATTGCTGGAATGGCAATGGCTGGAGCTGGTTTTGACTGGAAAAATATTTTATTAAACTTGGTTACTGTGGCTGGAATAGGAACAATTATTGCTACAATAACTGGCATAACTTTAGGTCCGGTTGGTTTAGCATTATTAGGTTTAGGAGTGGGAGTAATGCAAGCCGATCAAGCAAAAAAACAGTTAGTTCAAGTAACTAAAAAAGAGTTAGTAAAACATTTACCTCAAGTTGCTCAAGAACAGTGGCAACCAGTCCATGATGCAATTAAAGAATGCTTTGATAGTTATGAGCAAGAAGTGAGTGAAAGGATAGATGATGATATTCAATCTCGGCAGAGTGAATTAGATAATTTAGTCAAGCAAAAAGAGGAACGAGAAATTAATCGTGGAGAAGAATTAGCTAGATTTCAGCAGTTAGAAACTGATGTATCATCTGAGTATCAAAAAATTGAGACTATCTATCATAATTTTGTAGGGGGTAGGGATTAGGAAGAAGGCAGTGTGGGGAGAAACTACAACCAGAGTAGTTGAATAACTGTCTTTTTTTAAAGTGATATAATATTAAATCTGGTACTATAGCGTTTCGCAAGGTCGTGAGGTAAAGTTATCTTTTTGTCTTTTTATTCCCTGTTCCCTGTTCCCTATTCCCTCAAACCTAAAATTTTGTACCTCACCCTTTTTGGGAATTGCTATATCAGTATAAAAAAGTAAAGTATAGAAACTGGGTTTCTATTAAATACCCTACCATATTAACATCTACCTCCCATAAACCCAGTTTCTTATAAAACTCTACCCACAAGCAGATTTGATATAACTAATAAATGTTAACTGACAACTGTTGACTGATAACTGAATTAAAATGCAGCAAAAAGAACATTACCAAAACCTAACAAATTATTTTAATTCTGCTCTAGGAATTTTAGAACTTGAGCCAGATTCTCAATTGAGAAAAGATGTAATTTCTATCTGTGAATATCTGGCAAACCCTTCTTTTAAAATTGCTGTTTTTGCTCCATTTAATTATGGTAAATCTACCCTCCTAAATGCTTTGTTAGGACAACGAACATTACCGATAGATCTCATTCCCACTACTGGAGCGGCAATTTATATCAAATATGGCAAAGAATTACAAACAAGAATTCAGTTGAAAGATGGTAGTATAATTAATGCCAATGGTACAGATATTCTCAAAGAATATGCTGTCCTAGACGATAACCGCCAAATGCGTGATGATGTAACTTCAGTAGAAGTTTATTGCCCTCATTCTTTTCTGGAAAGAGGGGTAGAATTTTTGGATTTACCAGGAACTAATGACAGGGAAGCTCAGAATATTTTAGTGCAGGAAAAATTGTTAACTGCTGATTTGGTGGTACAGGTTTTAGATGCTAGAAATTTGATGACTTTGGGTGAGCAAGAAAATCTCAGAGATTGGTTGGATGAAAGGGGTATTAAAACTGTGGTTTTTGTGGTTAATTTTATGAATTTGTTAGAAGCTGAGGAGCAAAAAGAAGTTTCAAATAGAATGCGCTTTGTGGCAGAAAGTTTTCGCTCTGAACTACCGGATAATATTAGTAATTTGTATCGGGTTGATGCTTTGCCTGCTTTGCGGGGGCGGTTAAAAGGTGATGTTTCTGTGGCACAAACAGCTGGTTTAGCATCTTTTGAATCTGCTTTACAAAGTATTGTTGAAGTTTATGGGGAAAAGACAAATATTCAGTTGTCTAGGGTACAGGCGATCGCTTCTCAGTTATGCCAAGTAATGAAGGCTAATGTTAAGGAAGTAACTCAAGAGTTAATTGCTATTCAAGAGCGGAAAAGTGAAAAATTTGAAATTCAAAAGCGGGCAGAAAAATTAATTAAAGAAGGTTTGCAAAGAAGTAGTTCAAATTTCCAAAGTTGGCTATATTTAACTAAGCTTTTGGAAAGGTATCAATTTGAATTAGCTATAGTTTTGGAACAGAGAACTTTCAATATTTGGGAGTCGGAAAAATTTCGACCAGAAGCTCTCAAATATAAACAAAAAATGACTGAGTGGGTTGATAAAGCTTGTGAGTTTTTTCAATCAGGAGAAACAGAAGAATTAATAATTACATTTCCTGAAGCTCCAAAAGTTTTTTTGCCATCCCCACCCCCATCAGAAACTAAAAAATTAGGTGGTATGAGAAATATAGCGATCGCCAGTGGAATAGGTTGGTTATTAGGAGGTCCGATGGGTGCTGCAGTTGTTGGTGGGGCAACCTATCTTTTGAGGGATAATAAACAGAATAAATCACAAAATTTAGCAAATTATAAGGAGCAAGTGAAACAAGCTTATGCGAATGCAGCTAGAGATTATTTAAGTCGTTTTAGCACTTTAACTTTAAAAGCAGTTGAGGAATATGAAGCAATAGCAGAAAAAGTCATTAAGCTTCCTGTCACTCAGCAGTCACCGGAGGTAATTAAGTTAAGAAATAAACTGCAGTTATTGAATAATTTATGTACAGAAATAAATCAAGAATTGGAATTTTTGGCTGGTTAAAAAGTGATATCAAATCCGGTTGAATACTTATTATATGGTTGGGGAGATGGGGGGATGGGGAGATGGGGAGATAGGGAGATGGGGAGATGGAGACCAACCCCTAACCACTCTCCGGTGGGGAATTTAGCGAGATATCTATTAAAGTATACGATTTTAGTTATCAGTTAATATTACCTCTTGCTGAAGTTATATCAAATCCGTTGGCTTCGGTGTTATAAGAAACCGGGTTTATGGGAGACAGATATCAGTATAGTGGGCATTTTATATAAACCCGGTTTCTCTGCTTTTTTATACCGATACTACCGGATTTGATATTACAGGCTCGAAATACTGAATCTAATATTTTTTTCATTTTCTTAAAAGGAGAGGCTTAAGACCATTTCTTAAAAACTTTTCTACATTTGATTGAGTAGGGGAGTAGGGGAGTTTTTAGGGACGTTGCATGCAACGTCCCTACTACGGGAGAAGAATAAATAAAGAAGAATTAACATTAAATTACCTAAAATCAGCAAAAAATTTATTCTACTAAAGTAATTACTTAATAACTGAAGTTTTAATCAAGAATAGCATTAATGCATGGGAATTGGTATAAGACCTTATTTTCTGGTCAAACTAATTTACGATCGCTTTAATATATACTTTCTGAAAAACCAAACAAATATACTGGCAGTTAAAATTATTGTTACTTTCAAGAGCAATGTACTTTCACAAATGAAAAAATTCTTAGGGAAAATTAATTCACATTCTTTTTTGGGATCATTACCGATAAAACTAAGAACAGCTACTCCAGTACCTACCACAGAAATTAATTCTTGAAAGTTCTGATCGTTCTTAGCTTTTTCTATTTCTACTTGGCTGCGGATAGCGTTGATATTACCTTCTAATAATAGCAATCCCTGGTCAAAATTTTGTAAATCTCGTGCGATTTGCAAAAGATATTTTTCGTTGGCTAATATACTGAAGTCTTCTAAAAATGAAATTGCCGTTTTATTTATAGTGACTTTTTCTGTAGCTTTTTTCTGGAGAGTTTCTAATCTTTTGTCGTAATTACTTAAATTTATTTCTATTGTGCCTTGTTGAAATTTTAAATTGTTTAGATTCTGGGTATAGTGGTTAATTATCGCCTGGAATTCACTCAGAACATCACTAATTTCTTCCAATTTATTAGATTGTCTCTTTCCTTCTATAGATTCAATTTTTGTCTGAATTTGACTAAATTGCTCTTTGATTTGAATGCTTAGAATGCGAGTTTGGCCGTAACCCCAAACGATTTTATGGTGAAAATAAAATAATCGCATCCAGTCTACATAAAATCCACTTAATTTGTTGAATGTTGCTTCGTCTGGATAAATAGCAATAACAATATGTTTAGTTTGAACAACAGTAAAAGTTTCTTTGTTTCCTACCTTTACCATATCTTGTTTTAAGGTATAGTCAGATTCTTCAAAAATTGTTGCTCCGATAAATTCACCTTTGCCATCAAATTCTATTTTTTTATCATTGGGAAAAATTGCTTTGTAACATTGTTTGGCAATTTTTTCTATTTCTTCTGGGGTTGTTTCTGAGGAATTGGGTAGGTAGGCAGATAACATCCAAGTCTGACCTAATGTAGGAGTATTTCCTCCTAATTTTTGTTCAATTTTTTCTCTTAATTCGGCAAAATATTCTGGTGTTTTTGTGGCGGGTTCAGCAACTTCTAATAATAGTCCATAACTATCTCCTAACCTTACTGGATAGTAATAACCATCTTCTCCAGAACTATTAGGATCTAAGAGAGCATAAGTAGATTTGAGTAGATGAATATATTCTACCTCTATACCTTGGTTGTTTTCTTGCCCGTCTTGTTTTAATTTTTCCTGAACAGTTGGATGGAATTTTTGATAAAAATATTGGCGTTTTTGTTCTATATCTTTTTCATCATCACCGAGGCTGTTTCTCAAGTCATAGAGAAATAAGTCAATGGTGGGATTAATAATATGAGTCATTTCAGTTATCAGTTAATAGTTATTAATATAGTCTATAAGTCGAAAAGTAATTATTGGTTAGTTAGGACAAATCGCTATTAAATTGTGTGAGTTGATAGAATTATCTGCGCCTAACCCACCCTAATAGACTGTTTCAGCTAAAATATTAGTTTATATTTGTTATGGCAACTAGAAGAAGTTATTTGTTAAAAATTTGCTATTTCAACATTTAAAATGAAACAATCCATTACTAGAGACTAGACTTCAAATTAATAATATCAACATTTAGTAGGTGCGGGTTCCAGTTCAAATTAATAATATCAACACTTGATTAGATTAACTTGAACTAGCTCCCGCTCTAATGACCTAATGAACAAAATTAGCTGCGTCAGTCCACTAAATAAAAGCTTAAAAAAAATGGGGAAACTGCTAATAGTTTATTTATTGTCTTAATCATTTTGACCAATTAAATTCAATAATTTATCAAACTTACCAATTTTTTTAACTGTTTCTGATGGCTCTGGTGATGAGATAATTTGGATAGCTGCATTGGTAATTTCATTGCTTTGAAAATCAGACTCATCCACATCAGGAATAGGACGTTCTAGGGGTTGATTTTCGTCAGTTGGGATAACTGCTGTCATTTCTTCAGTATTAGGAATTAAATTTTCCGGAATTTCATCAATTTCTTTTAGCTTAGAGTTAATACTTTGAAAAACTGTATTAAGAGATGGGTTATTATTAATTATTTCCATCAGGGTTGGTTCAATATCTTCTTCCCAGGCTGTAGGATCAAGGGATAATTGTTGACCAGCAAGATAAAGGTTTTCTTTTTCTTCTTCATTTAGGGGACTGTCTAACTCTTTGATTGCTAGTAACATGGATAATAAGAATTTGTTTGCTGAATCGTTCATTTTGTGTCTCCTTGATTTGTAGTTTATTTGTTCTGTAGTTTTAGATGACTTTAGTTATTGATCTTGATTATATTCTTGTTTAATATACCAATCTAATTTGAATTGTAAGATATTGTAAACTTTTAGGCAACAGGCAACAGGAAATAAGCAACAAACAATAAGCAATAGGCAACAAACAACAAGTCATAAACAGTTTTCCTACCTGACTTATGACTTCTGTATATCGCCAATTTGACGGCATCCTTACCTGACACCTGCCCTTACCAAAAGACTTTTTCTTTTAATCACTTGAAAAATACTTTTATTAATGGATAATGGATAATGGATAATGGATAATTACCTCTGGTTAAAAACATCAGATTGAATATAAGGAAATATCCTACCACTTTTCTCTTGGTCGATTGGATATGGCGTTCCCGTAGCGTCCCGTAGGGAACGGAAATCTCGCCATCCCATCCTAACGGAATGCTCCGCAAACGACCGCTTTTTCCCCTTGAAAGGGGAGGCTAATAAAGCTGAATTATTTAATTATTAATAATTACCTCTTCTGTAATAGAAGGATTGGCACTCAAGGAATTTTTTTCTCTTGAAATAGAAGGCTTTATACCTTAATTTTTCAGTAATTTTTTTCAGAATCATTCTAAATAATCAATATAATTAATAACTATGAACAGAGAAGCATTAGTCGTTGGAATTAATTCCTACCCATTTCTCAAAAAAAAGAAACCTGGAGATTTAAACCTCAAAGCACCCGTCAAAGATGCTGAAGCGATCGCCGAAATGTTAGAAAAATACGGCAAGTTTCATGTACAACGTTTACCTAAAACTTATAACGAAGAAGGTCAAGCTAGATTTGTTCCTAATGGTCTTGTCAAAGTTAATGACCTAGAAAAAAGGATTATTAATTTATTTAATCCTCCATCAAAAAATGAAGTTCCTGATGTGGCTTTACTCTTTTTTGCCGGACATGGTTATTTGAAAGAAAAAGGAGGAATTCAAGAAGGATTTTTAGCTACCAGTGATGCTCAAATCAAAAATGAGAAATATGGTATTTCTTTAAATTGGTTAAAACAATTATTAAAAAATAGTCCAGTCAAAACACAAATAGTTTGGTTAGACTGTTGTTTTAGCGGAGAATTTTTGAACTTTCAAGAGGCAGATCCTGGTACGGGAAAACAAGTAAGTCGTTGTTTTATTACTGCTGCTCGTTCCTTTGAAACAAGTGTGGAACAAATAGATGGAGAACAAGGTGTTTTTACGGCTAGATTACTCAAAGGTTTAAATCCAGAAAATTCTGTAGATGGTTGGGTAACTAACTATATATTGGCAGATTCTATTAAAAAGAATATGCTAGATACTGCTCAAGCTCCTGTATTTCATAATTCAGGAAATGCGATTATTTTAACTACGAATAGTCCAACTCAACCTATAGATGAACGTTGGAAAAATACTCCTCCTTATCGTGCTTTATCTTATTTCACTGAAAAGGAAGAAGATGCAGTATTTTTTCATGGCAGAACAAGACTAACAGACGAATTAATAGACAAAGTAAGAACCAATAATTTTGTCGCCATATTAGGAGCCTCGGGTAGTGGAAAATCATCCTTATTAAGAGCAGGTTTGTTATATCAATTGAAACGGGGGCAGAAAATATCCGGGAGTGATAGATGGCTTTATATTAATCCTTTTACTCCGACTTCAACTCCTCTGGAAAATCTGCAAGATGCAATTTCCGATCCCCCATTATCCCTCTTAGAAAGGGGGACTTTGAAGGCTCCCACAGCTACAGAGGACATTGAAGACTCCCCCCAGAAACAGAAGAGGGTTGAGGAAATTGAAGACTCTCACCTGAAAAAGGGAGAAACTCAAAGCTCCCCCCTGACACAGGAAGAAATTCCAAACTCCCCCCTTGGAAAGGGGGGCTGGGGGGGATCTAAAACTGCACCTCAGAAATCAAATAATCCCGATAATATAGAAGCAGAAAAACCAGAAAATTTAACAGCCAAATTAATCGAATTTATTCAGTCAGCAGAAGCCGAAAGAGTCATCATGGTAATCGACCAATTTGAAGAATCTTTTACCCTCTGTGAAACTCACGCAAAACGACAAGAATTTTTCGATTGCTTCCTGAAAGCTATAGAAAATGAAACTATTCAAAACAAACTTTGCCTAATCTTAGGAATGCGGGCAGATTTTCTCGACCAATGTTCAAAATATCCAGGTTTGGCAACTCAAATAAAAGAAAATCAATTATTAGTAACGCCTCTGGAAAAATCAGAAATAGAGGAGGCAATAAAAAAACCAGCCGAATTAGTAGGGATGGGAGTCGAACCAGGATTAGTTGCTCAAATGACGGAAGACTTTTTGCGTAATCCTGGAAGTTTACCTCTCCTCCAATATACTCTCGATGCACTTTGGAAAGATGCGACTCAAGGAGAAGAGAAAAGTAAATATTTAACTCTAAGAACTTATAGAAAGTTAGGTGGAATAAAAGGAACTTTGACTAAACGAGCAAATGAAGTATTTGAGAGTTTGAGTAAAGAGGAAAAATCTGTTGCCAAGAGAATATTTTTAGAATTAGTGCAGCCTGGAGAACAAACAGCTCATTCCGGAAAAATAACAGATACTCGGAGGCGAGTAATTTTAGAAAATTTGCCAAATGAACAACATAGTTTAGAACTCTTGTTAGAAGTAAGTAATAAATTAGCAGACCAAAATAATCGGTTAATAACTAAAGATAAGTCAGAAAAAGGAACATTATTAGATGTAATTCACGAAGAGTTAATTAGAAGTTGGGAAAAACTGAGGGAATGGGTAGAAGAATATCAAGAAGCTTTGCCATTAGAAAGAAAGATAGAAGCAGATGCTGCCGAGTGGAAAGAACAGGAAAAAAAAGATGATTGGTTATGGCGAGAAGGGCAGTTAATTAAGGCAGAAGAATATGTGACAAAATATGGAGATATGGGTTTATTGGATGGGGTAGGTTATGAATTTGTCAGAGCAAGTCAGGAGTTGAGAAAGCGTTGGGAAGTTGAAGAAAAAGAACGGAAAAAAAAGGAATTTGAACAAGAGCAAAAAGCTAGGAGGTTAGCTCAAAGACGGAATCAAATTTTGGGTGTTTCTTTGGTGTTTATGACTGGGGTATCTACCTATAGTTGGATACAACAAAGGATAGCAAAACATAATACTCAAGTATCCTTAGCTCGTCAGATGGAATCTCAAGCACAGGTATTGAGAAACGATAACCTTTATGGTAAAAGTGTTTTGCTGGGAGTCGAATCAATGAAAAGAGTTCAAGAATTAAAAAAATTGCCAGACTCTTGGTGGGGTAGAGTTGTCAAAAAATTCTCAGGCAGTCAGCTTTTAGATAGACCTCAGAATGAGGCAGATAGAGCTATCCGCAAGGGGCTAACTCAACTGCCAGATCATCTGCATACCCTCAACCACGAGGGCGAGGTATATGCAGTAGCTTTTAGCCCCGATGGCAAAACCATTGCTACTGCAAGTGATGACAAAACCGCCCGCCTCTGGGATGCTGAGACTGGTAAAGAATTAGCTACTCTCAACCACGATAACTGGGTAAATGCAGTAGCTTTTAGCTCCGATGGCAAAACCATTGCTACTGCAAGTGATGACAAAACCGCCCGCCTCTGGGATGCTGAGACTGGTAAAGAATTAGCTACTCTCAACCACGATAACTGGGTAAATGCAGTAGCTTTTAGCTCCGATGGCAAAACCATTGCTACTGCAAGTGATGACAAAACCGCCCGCCTCTGGGATGCTGAGACTGGTAAAGAATTAGCTACCCTCAACCACGATAACTGGGTAAGAGCAGTAGCATTTAGCTCCGATGGCAAAACCATTGCTACTGCAAGTAATGACAAAACCGCCCGCC
>NZ_JBNHER010000086.1:0-10306 GCF_050015975.1 Dapis purpurea BLCC-M126
GGCGCAATTCGGAGCGGCTCTGCAAGAGCGGGAGACCTCGGCATCCCATCCTAACTGTAGGGGTTCAGGAGACCCAAAAATTAGGAAAAATGGCTGCCAGAATCATCAAACCCAGATGACTGTTGGACTTGCAACTTGTTAAATAGATACCAAATGGCTTTTATAAGCCATTCCCGTGGGGGTCTGTGAGAAATGCGGGTTTAGTACTCCCTAACTGTCGCCTATTGCCTATCTCAAATAGGAATTTTTATGCAAAGTCTCTACCAATTTTGTAGTTTACCCAACTGTAAAATCATATCAATGCCAATTTCTCCGTTTTTTTTACATAAATCAAGTCAAGTGTATTTAGGAGAAATCTATTTAAAGTATTATTAAGTACAAAATATTTGTATTTATCAGTAATTACACAGTTGTAAAATACATTATTTACTATCAAAACATTTTAAGAATATTCAAGTCATAGTAAAGATTACTTATTGCTCTTATTGCAGAAATATTTTATGCGAGTAAATATCTATAACCTATAAAATTCAATATTATTCACATATATATTAAGCATTAAAGCTTGGTTTAGAGATTAAATCATAAAAAATTAAATAAAATTAATATATAATTTAGATCACATAAACATGACAAAAAAATCACTTTATTTGACGATGTAAATTACCGATAAATAGCTGAGGCTAAGAGAATATAGTAATAGTTAAATACAACACACACACACACGACCACACAATGAAACGAATTATTAACGTCGGCACAAAAGTTGCCTTAACTGCTTTACTATTAAATGCTTCTTCTCAAGATGCACAAGGTTTTGCTCTGAATGATGGAGTCTTTAGCTTATTTTTAGAATGTAATAATGACGGAACGGCCCTAGTTTTTGAAGGAGTGGATGGATGGCAGTATAGCCAAGATGCTATTGGAGATATGACTGATGGTGATAGTTATGACCTTACTGGAATGGCAGTTTTCCAAGATGGTAACGATATGTTTGTTGCTATTGGTGGAAATATGCCTTTATTGGGTACGGGTTTAGACCGCAATTTAGATAAAATTTTCCCTGGAGACTTATTCTTTACTCCTGCGGGTCAGAATTTCCAAGACTCGATGGAAGCAGGAAACCTCCACGCTATTCACTTTTCAGGTAGTCAAGACTCCGGTGCTGATTCAGGTTTAGGGGTTTACAAAAACGTAGCTGCTAAAGGGGTAGGGATGCAGAACTTCGGGCATCGTACTCTTGATAACTATGAAGCTTTAGTTGATTCCAGTGAGGGTAACTTCTATGGTAGCCTTGGAGCAGATAACCCTTACTTTAATGGTACTGGTACAGGGTACAACGTGATTGCTGGAGGTGACAGGGTTGCCAATGATGGGTTTGAAATGTTGACTGCTACAGAACTGACAGCAGAAGGGTTTAATCGAGAATTTTTGGGTGGAACTGAGTTTTTTGGCTTCAAATTTAGTCTTGATGCAATAATTCCTCCAGAGCCTCTAAAAGATATTGACAGTCTCAGAGGAATTGCTGAAGGGTACGGCTTTGATTGGGATGGTCAACCTTGGGATGGACAACTAGAAGGATATGATGGAACCATCAGCAATCAACAAACTCAAATTGATAATTTCCAAGGTGAAGTAGAAGATTATCAAGATAAAATCAATGATCACCAAGCAAACATAGAGCTTTACAATAGTCGTCAACTTGCTGCTGAGGAAGAAGTTGAACGTATACAAAAAGATGAAATTAACCCTCTGAACAGAAGCAATGATAATGCTGCCAAGAAAGTTCCTGGTGGAGAAGCTAACAGTGAGATTAGAAAAGAGTTGAACGCTCGCAATAAAATAGTTAACAACCTGAATAAAGTTGAGGAAACTATTAGTGAGAACCCACAGGAAATTATTGACAATGAAGATAAACGGGATCGAAAACAAGGTCAACTTGATGATGTTCCTAGCCTAGAGGAAGCTATCCAACAGGCGAAGCCAGGAGCAAGCGAAACCATTCAGGATGCTTATGTTGCAGTTGCAGAACTTGAGTCCCAAAAAGAAGCTTGGGATGAATATAAGCAAAACAATAACTGGGAAAATTTAAACTTACAAGAAAAGCTGGCTCTACAGAACAATTATGGTGGAGATTGGATAGAACTGCGTAACGATGGTAGTCTAGCAAAGCAAGAACAGGAGCTGATTTTCTTTAATGACCTTATTGCTGGTTTTGAAACTGAAGTTGCAAACGAGCGTCAAGGAAAAATTGACAATCTTCAGAAGCAAGTAGACAATTTTCAAAATAAGATTAATGATTTGAACCAAGAACTTGCTGATGCGAGAAATACTAAGCCACAATTAGAACAGGAATTAAACGATTTCTACAATCAACATTTCGATACTTCTAATGATGGGAGCTTGCAACAAAAGCTGGCAGATATCAGAGATAATTCTCAACAAAAATTGGATAAGCTTAATAAGAAAAATAACCTAACTCCTGCTCAGGAAGAGGAAAAGGCTTTCTATGAACAGAATATTATTGAGACTCAAAATCTGCTCGCTCAAATTGATGGTACTACTGAGCAGTCATCTATTAATAATCTTTTAAATGAAGCTAACCAGTATTTCAATGCTTTGAAAGAAGAAGCGAGGGATAGCGATCGCCCAGACGGTTTAGATAGCAATAATTTCAAAACCTACACCGCTGAAGATTTAACTGTAGAGATTCCTGTTTACGATAATGATGGGAACATTATTGATTACACTACTCATACTTTTGACGGGGTGCAAGTAGGCGATCCGAAAACTATTGGCAGCGAGTATCAGCGCCGTGAGTTTGAAGCAGGATTATTTGAGGTTGCTCGCAATCAGCGGGAGCAAGTAATGATTGACAACGGAGTGCTTAGTGAAAATGAACAGATAGCAAAGCAACAGGATATAGATAGTCGCAATGCAGCAGAACGTCAAAAAGCTCAGGTTGTAGTACAACAACAGGAGCAAATTGACCAGAAAAATGACTTGCTCAGAGAGATTGAAGAAACTCTTGTTCCATTTATCGATGAAGCTATCGCTACTGAGAAACGGGAGAATATGCAGGAACGAATTGCTGCTGCCGAAGTTGAAAATCAGCGTGAGCAAGAATTGGAAGAACAGTTTGGCGTACGAACTGATAGGAATATTGGTGGGGTTCCTGCTACCCGTGAAGAAGCTTTAGCTCGTCTTAATGATACAGATTCAGTCAGCACTCCTGAACCATCTTCACTAATGGGTTTAATTACTGTAATTGGAGCTGGTTTGGCTGGTTTAGGTCGTCGTTACAAACATCGATAAGCTTTTCTGGCAAACGGTTTGACCTAAGTAAAAAGTCAAAATTTACAGCACAGTATGGTGAGCTATAGTTAAAAATTAATTATTAGTTCTTGTGTAATCATAGTTAAGTTATCTGTAGGGATGTTGTATACAACGTCCCTACTTTTTATAGCACTGGGAATTATATCATCTTCGGATAATTAGTTATAAAAAAGTTTTTGTTTGTAGTTGGGCTTTAGCCCTATCTACAGTTGGGGCTGAAGCCCAACTACGAACTTTATCCCTTAAATTTTTTATTGTCGTTAATTTAACTCTTTACTAACTATTTCTTCTGCTAGTCCAAAAGATAATGTCATTCCTGGTCCACCTAACGCATTAATGATAGTAACACCGTTCTACTAAACTTACCCAAACATGATTGCATGAGTTTTGGAGCTAGCTTCCTGTTTCACAGAAGACCACTGATCGCAGTCTGTAACTCCCGGTTTATTTGCGTAACTAAACCCGTACCCAGTCTCAATCTGAGGCTTACAGGGCTTTTCAAATCAATAAACCACATCGTCACAAGTAAAATATCGTAGGGGCGAGAAAGCGAATCGCCCCTACTGTGGTTCACCCAAATTAAAACCACTGTAAAGCTCACACCGACAACATAATTTGCGAACCTTGGGCTGTTTTACTAACTTCAATTCGAGCTTGAAAAGCTTCTTTGAAATGAGGAATATGAGTCACGGTTAAAATACAAGAAAAATCAGCAGAAATGGCATTAATAGCAGCAATTAATCTGTCACATCCCTCTGCGTCTTGAGTACCAAAACCCTCATCAATAATCAACATTCGCAACGCAGTACCGGAACGCTGCGCCAATAATTTTGACAAGGCTAAACGAATGGCAAAATTAACTCTAAAAGCTTCCCCTCCCGAATAAGTTTCATAAGGTCTTGTTCCTTTTGTATCTGCAATTAAAATATCTAATGTATCTATCCATTTAGAATTTTTCTTACTTCCTTTTGTGGCTTTTTGCGTCACAAATTGAATGTGCAATTGATTTGCACTTAATCTTGCTAAAATCTGATTAGTTTCTGCTTCTAACTGAGGCAAAATATTCTCAATCATTAATGCTTGAATTCCCTTTTTGCCAAAAGCTAAACTTAACTCTTGATAAACTCGATATTGCCGTTTCGTAGTTTGTAATTGTTCTAATTGTTGACTATTCTGAGCTTGCAAATTTTCTAAATGTTGTAACTGCTGTTGTACTCTGCCTAAACTTCCCAACTGTTCATCTAATTGCTGACGACGATCTTGAATTTTTTTGTCTAAATAGATAATTTTTTCATCCAAGTTTGGAGCTTGTTCTAACTGTTGATTTAAAACGGATATCTGACCTTTAATTACTGCTAAATCTTGCTGTCGATTTTCTATAACTTCCTTTAATTCATTTATTCTTTCTACTAACTGAGGATATTGTTTTTGAGCCTGACGTAATTTTTCAATTCTAGTTAACCAAGATTGTGCTTTTCTCAATTCCGATCTGACATTATTATGCTCATCTAAATCATACCCAATCTCAGAAATTTCTCTCTCAACAACCATAATTTGTTGCTGTACTTGAGAAGTTTGTTTTTGTTGCTCCAAATCTTGTTCCAAATTAACTATTTGCTCCTCAATTTCTGGCATCATATCACGAACTTTTCCTAATTTTGTCTCCGCATCTTTAATTTGCCCATACTTAATTTCTGCCCACCTTAATTTCTTTTCCTCTTCCCTCGCTAAACTATGGCTCCGATCATCATAATTAAATTGTTGAATTTCCTGCTCTAAAGTGCTAATTTCAGCATATAAATTAACTGCAAAATCTCCTGTATGTAGCGATCGCTCAACTTCTGCCACTTCCTCTACTAATTCTTGCAGCAAACTTTCATCCTTTTTAATATTATCCAACTGAACTTGTAAACCACCTCGGGACTCTCGCAACTCATCATATTTAGCCAACTCCTCATCTATTTGCCGATATTCTGTTCTCAAAACCTGAATTTCTCGCTCAGAAAGAGTCAGTTGCTCCCGCGCTACCCACAACAAGTCTCTAATTTCCTTTTGTTGAGTTTGATGTTTATCTACCACTAAATGCCAGTGATGTTCGTCCAATGGGCGATCGCATAATGGGCAAGGTGGATATTCTTTGACTCCAACTTTACCATTACCATTACCTTGATTTAATAATTGTAACTTTTGGTCTAGTTCCCCCAGCCTGGTTTCATAATCTTTTTTATTGCGAATTAAACGTTCCAGAAATTGATGTCTTTCCTGACCTTTTTCTCGCACCCGTTGTTGATAAACCCGCTTATTATCCAGTTGAGCAATTTCTGTGACTACTTCCTCCAATGTTGCCTGTAGTTGAGGTTGCTTTTGCTGTTGAGTTCGTCGTAGCTGACAAACTCTAGAATTAAGTTCTTCTAAACGAGCGCTCAAACGTGCCTGTCCCTTTTCAAGTTCAGTTTGTAATTTTTGTCGTTGTTGTACTAGGGGAGTAACTTCTACCTGCAACTTATCTAGTTCGTTTAATTTTGTTCTTGCTACTTGTAATTTTGTCAGAGCGGTTTCAATATCAGCACGTTTACTTAAAATATGCAGGTTTTCTTGTTCCCGTTCTTTGAGCGAATTTAATTGCGCTCGACATTGCTGAATTTTGTTTTGTCCTGCCTGGAGTTGTTGCCGTTGTTTTTCCTGGAGTTGTTGACGTTGGTTGAGAGCATTTTGGTGTTTTTTGAATTTGCCAGATAATTTTTCTTCAGTAGTTTGCAGGTTTTGGAAATGAGTATATCCAGCGTTAATTTCATTTTCTTGTTTTACTACTGCTAATAATTCATCTTGTTGCTGTTGGGTAGTTTTTAGTTCTTGTTTGAGGCGATAACATTCTTGCACAAGTTTGTCGTATTGTTGTTGTTGGCCTTGCCGTAATTTTTCCCAGGTTTGCCGCTCATGTTGTTGTGTTTGAAGTTGTTTGAGTTGTTGTCTGTCAGTTTCTTGTTTTTCTTGCAGTTGAGCTAAAGTTGCTTTTAGATTAGTTTGTTGTTGAGCGATCGCTTCTTTTTGTTGGAGTTGTTTTTGGTTCGCTTCTAGACTTTGTTCGAGTATTTCGATTTTTGCTTTAAACTGCCGAGCAATATCTTTTGCTTTTTCTCCCAGGGTGTCATATTGGTCGAGTTTGAGGAGAGAGGCGAGAATTTCTTTTCGTTCATTGGGACGTTTGAGCATAAACTCATCTGCCCTACCTTGACGCAAATATGCTGAATTTACAAATGTGTCGTAGTCGAGTTTAAGATGTTCGATAATGCTTTGTTGGGTTGCTCTGACACCTTTTTGAGTCAGACTTTTAAACCGGGAACCTGTATTAACTTGAAATTCTAGAGTTGGTGACTGACCCCGACGACGACCTCGAATAACACGGTAGATGTTACCGTGGGTAGAGAATGTAAAGTCTACCCGAACTTCTTTTTCTCCCAGACTGATAATATCGTCTTCAGTGGCAGCGCGACTATTTCCCCATATTGCCCAGGCGATCGCTTCTAATAGGGAGGACTTTCCTGCACCGTTTGGTCCGCAAATACAGGCAGTGTGCAGACCTGTGAAATCTAGGTTTGCTTCGTGATAGCTGAGGAAATTTTTGAGTTGCAGTTTTTGAGGAATCATTTTATTATGGCACTTTTATTTGTCAAGCTTTACTAAACTAATAATGTTTCACGGAGTTGTGCTCTAACTAATTTGGTTGATGTTAATTTTCCCTGTTTTTTTTCTGTCTTTTATCAGTTATTTTTTAGACAACGACTATATTCATTTAGTTATTTTTTTGACTTTATTTTTCACATTTTACATTAACACAAAAAAATGACTATTGTTGTTAGAGTTATACCTATAAATATAAACCATTGAATTTCCAATGGTAGACTTAATATGATTTTTTCTATATTTAGTGTGATGAATTATTAATTTACACTATATATATAAATTTTCTGGAGCAGGAATTACATTTAGTGTAAGGAAAAAGTTAACCATGAAGCTTTTGAATATCAAGATTTACGCAGGTCTAATACATATAGAAGCCATTTGAGAACTATATAATTAGTATTGGAAAGTATAAGTAAGCCTGGGTTTTAAAGGAAAAACCAGTTATAAAATTTAATTTTCTTGTATCTCCAAACTCATGTCTTCTCTACTTCCTAATTATAAGGATTTCCTGCGGAATGCTCCCCATTCATGTCGCCGAGGAAAACAGCTACTAGCGGTCAGCTCTGGTGCTTTTTATAGCAATTTTATATGTGAGGTTCCATAAAATTATGAAATTCATTAATTTATCCGTCTTTAATATACGATCATTATTCTGGTAATCTGATTCGCTTGAAGTTTCATTTCAATAACTCTAATTAATTTGACTTGAACTTGATACTATGAATTTTTACTTATTTCCTACTGTCAAGAAAGAGCGATGTAGCTGCTGCTAGGCTCCGCCAACGCCTGTTTTTTATTATTGATTTTTAGCCAGATTACTTGATAGTTTATATTAAATTTTACGAATATTTCTTAAAATTTCTTAAAATTTATTTATTAATTAATATTGAACTAGAGATGATAGAATAAAAGTTTATGAAAATATGACTGACGCATACTACTACATAATATCCTTTATAATCTCCTCATAATACTGTATTGCCACTATAATTAGTAACTTTGCGTAAGTCATGAAAAAATTATGTTAAACTTGGCTAAACAATAGTTAAATTAGGGTCAAATATTTTATTTGATCACAATATTTTTAATATGTATTGCGTGGCCTTGAACATTTATTAAATAGCTTTGCTGTAAGTCAATAAACCCCACCATGTCAACAAATACAAATGCCAAATTCATTCTAATTGTAGACGACAATCCCACCAATCTATCTGTACTGTCAGAAGCGTTACGTGGTGCAGGGTTTCGTTTTCGAGTAGCAATGGATGGAGAAAGTGCTTTAACCCTAGTAGAGAGGAACCACCCCGAACTAATATTACTTGATGTGGAAATGCCAGGAATAGACGGTTTTGAAACTTGTCGCCGTCTCAAACAAAACCCTGCTACTAAATCCATTCCCATCATTTTTACAACAGCTCTTGCTGATACAGAAAGTAAAACTAAGGGATTTACCCTTGGTGCAGTTGATTATATTCCTAAACCATTTGAACAGGATGAAGTTATAGCAAGAGTCAAAGTACATATGCAACTCAAGCACCTGACAGAATATCTTGAAGAACAGGTACGCGATCGCACTACTGCCTTACAAAACGCCCAAGTACAACTGGTACAGCAAGAAAAACTCTCTAGTCTTGGTGAAATGATCGCTGGAATTGGCCATGAACTTAATAATCCGATTAACTTTATTCTCAACAATATTGAGCCACTGCAAGAGTATATAACTGAAATCAGTGAGATTCTAGATTTGTATCAGCAGGAAAATGCTACACCTTCACCCAAGTTAAAGAATGTTCTTAAGGATTTGGACTTAGAATTTGTTCGAGAAGATATGGCAAAGATTTTAGAATCCTTTAGATTAGGTACTGAAATGATCAAGAACATATCAACCTCACTACGGACATTTTCTCGTTCAGATAGTGAAACTAAGTCTCTGGCAAATTTGCATGAATGTTTAGATAGCACTCTGATGATTTTGCAGCATCGTCTCAAAAGTAAAGGGGAGCGGCCTCAAATTGAAGTGTTGAAATCATACGGGTTATTGCCCTCAGTGCTGTGTTATCCAGGACAAGTGAATCAGGTATTTATGAATATTCTAGCAAATGCCATTGATGCTCTAGATGAAGCAATAGTTCAGGGAAAATTGCACGCTCGAGTTCCTAAAATTAAAATTACAACTCAAATAACCTCCGAGGAACGAATCGTTATCCAAATCGCAGATAATGGAATTGGCATTCCCCAACCAATTCAAGGGCGATTGTTTGAACCAATGTTTACAACTAAACCTCTTGGTAAGGGTACAGGGTTAGGGTTAGCGATCGCTTATCAAATTATTGTGGACAAACATAATGGCACACTCAGTATTAATTCTCAAGTTGGAGAAGGTACAGTATTTATGATTGAAATTCCAGTTGAGAATATTTAAACGCCTTTGCCTCTTGCGCATACCGCTATATCAGCAAACTGTGAGCAGGGAAAAAATTTAGAAACTATCGTCGGATGGATACGTTAAAAGAATATATTCTGATTGAATCTGCAACTATGAATCTTGATTGCTATCAACTCAATGAAAAAGGAAAATCCCAACTAAAAGCTTCTTCTCTTGAAGCAGGTATCAGCGATCAAACAGACATGGAGGTTCACTTGACTAGCGTTAATTTCCATTGCCATATCAGCCTCCTTTATGAAGATGTGGATGTGGTTTTTCCCCAACAAAGCCGATATTAGTTAAAAATCTTTAGACATCTCCAAAAATCCAAAATCCAATCAATTACTTCTCTCTATTCCCTGTTATACAATTAATTTTGCTTGAATACTTATGGCTAACATCTCCAAGTCACAATCTGAGTCAATATATACTCCTCCTAAAAAAAGAAAGTCATCTTTATTTTTAGTGATACTCATTCCCTTTTTTCTGCAGATTTCAACAATTACCGAAATATTGTGGTTTAAAGCCTCCCCTTTTAAGGGGATAATAAATCAAAATTTTCCTGTTCGTCAATCCTCTTCTTTTCAAGGAGAGGTAATTCTCAATTCTCAATTCTCAATTCTCAATTCTTGAATTACCTTGCTTGAGGATGGTGATATTCAAAGCGTGATAGAAACTGTCGAGGAGATTCAAAAATCACAAGCAATTTCTACTGCTTTTACTCAAGAGATTTTGCAGTTGGCGAACAGTTTCCAACTACGGTTGCAAACTTTCATCGAAGACTATCTTACGATAAATTAAATAGCTTTACCCAATTATTAATTATTAATAATTAATAATTAAATAATTCTGGTTTAAAGC
>NZ_JBNHER010000087.1:0-57456 GCF_050015975.1 Dapis purpurea BLCC-M126
GGTTTTAACCTTCTTGTAATTATCAATTATCCATTATCAATTATCAATTAATGAAGCCAGCAAGTCCCCCGCTGTAATTTTTAATTCAGCGCTGCGGTAGAAGCTAGGCGTTATGTTTGTGGTTCTTCCTGATTTTGGATCTACTTTTTTAGCACTGAAATACTCACACCACCACAACTAGCAATAAAGTAAGATTCACTCCAAAAAAACAGCTTTGAAGTAAACCTGTTTGATTTGTTCCGGAAATTTCACTCTAAGTCTTCTCCTAGTTCAGGATGACGGAAATATGTTACCAGTAACAAAATACTCAAAGCCTTACCAATCAAAATTTATGAATTATGAATTCTGACTTCCGCGTAGCGGTACTAGTTACCAATGAATAATTGATAATTAATCAATTCGGTTTAAAGCCTTCCATTTCAAGAGAAAAAGTAGTCGTTTTGCTAGCGCAAAGCTCCGCTTTATATGTCGCGCAGCGTTAACGTGCGTTGTGCGCTAGCAAAACGCTCGTTGTGCGGAGCGCTAAACGCCATATCCAATCAACTAATATAAGAGATAAAGAAACATATAAGAGATAAAGAAACAAAATTTCCTTATTTTCAATTCCGTTCAGGTTTTAACCAGAGGTAATTATCCATTATCAATTAATGAATCCGACGTTGTAAAGCTAAATTAGGCGACAATGGTCAATTCTTTCCCAATGAATCAGCTAAATCAGGATTGAACAAGTCTTTGCATAATGCAGCCATTATCAATTTATTGATGTTTTAGAGTCTGTAATCTCGAAACTAGGTAAGCGAGTTATCAAAGTAGATCCAAAAGGTACATCTCAACATTGTTGGGAATGCTTGAATAAAGTCTCTAAAAGTTGATCAAACTACTGACATTCTTGTAGTAACTGTGGACAGGAATTATAGCAATCCTAAATAGGTTGTGACAGATTAAAAAGTAAATAAAAAAGTTGAAACTCTTACCTGTTGGCTGTTGCCAGTTAAGTGTTCCCTAAAAAGCAGTAAGATTTTTGCCACGAATAAAATAGGATTGCTATAGATAGGGACTATAACTCAGCACTTCTAATACAGAAAATAGGATTGTTGTCAACACGGGAGGAGGACATCACTTCTGTTAAAACTGCGGCTAGGGTTGCCTTGGCTGAAGAATCCCATGTTCTCAAGTAAGCCCAACGTTGGGAATATATCAAAATCTACAACCTTCTTCAAGCTCCAGCATTATTCAGTAACCTGATAATATCTTGATAACCATTAAATTCCGCTAACATTAAAGCTGTACAACCGCCTCGATTTTTATAGGTTAAATTAGCCCCAGAATCAATTAACAATTTTACAGCTTCAGCATGACCTTGATATGCTGCCCACATTAAAGCCGTCGCCTGATTATCATCTCGAAGATTAATATCTGCTCCCCTTTCTAAAAGTACCTTTAAT
The DNA here is from genome assembly GCF_050015975.1 of Dapis purpurea BLCC-M126. NCBI lineage: Bacteria > Bacillati > Cyanobacteriota > Cyanophyceae > Oscillatoriales > Microcoleaceae > Dapis > Dapis purpurea. The sequence goes on from NZ_JBNHER010000087.1 coordinate 1,446, forward strand.
GTTTCAATATCTCCTTGATATGCTGCTTTCATCATCGGAGTGGAACCTCCCTGGGCAGGAATATTTACATCTACACCAATATCTAGCAAAATATTAATAATCTCTTGATGTTTGTGCCATATTGCTAAAGTTAAAGCTGTCTCTCCAAGATGTTTACTATTTAATACAGATGTCAGATTTTGCTTTTCTATTTTGTCTAATAAAATTAATACGATATCTGTATAACCATGAAAAATTGCACCCAACAAAGGTGTATCACCGGCTTGATTTTTAGTAACAATTTCAGCTCCATAGTTTAGCAGCAGTTTTACTATTTCAGTATGATGTTCTACTATGGCAAAACTTAGTGCTGTTTCTCCTTCTAAATCTTGAGTATTAACATCAGCATCAGCATCTAATAAAGTAGAAGCGATCGCTACATTTCCTTCAGCAGCAGCAGCCATCAAAGCTGTACCGCCATTTCTACTTTTAATATTTACATCTGCCCCTGATTCTAATAAAGCCTTGACAATTTCTAAATAACCTAAATCGGCAGATAAAATTAGGGCAGTTTCTCCATCTTTATCTCTAAAATTAACATCTGCACCAGCTTTTAATAGTGTATTTACAGTAGATAAATCACCTGCTTCTGCTGCTTGCATTAACCATGTTTTACTTTGCAAATTTCTAGTATTTACATCGACACCATGATTAATAAAAATTTCTCTCATTTCTGCATAATTACTATTAGCAACTACGGATAAAGTAGACTCATCTACCCTAGCTCCAGCATTTAGCAAGACTTTAACTACATCTTGATAACCTTGAGCCGTCGCTAAACCTAAGGCCGTATCATGGTCTTTGTCTTGCACATTAACATCTGCTCCAGCAGCTATGAGTTGATTGACTACTACAATATAACCATTCATTGAGGCGACCATTAGGGGGGAAGCACCACGATCATTTTTGGCATTGACATCAGCACCTCTACTGAGCAAAACTTCTACTATTTCAGCTCGCCCATGACCTACAGCCAACATTAAAGCTGTAGCACCAAACTTTTTTCTCGTATAGTTTATATCAGCGCCTTTATCCAGTAATGCAGAGGCTATTTGACGGTAGCCCTTTTCTGTGGCCACCATTAAAGCCGTTGTACCATCTAGAGCTTGAGCATTAGCATCAATATTTTGAGCAAGAAGGACAGATACTTGAGCAAGATTACCATTTTTAACAGCCTGTACCAAGGCTGTTTCTTCTTTTTGCGAAGCCATACCAACAACTATAATCTATATTTTTCAGATTTTAACTGATTTTGGGAGAAGTCCCATGTTCTCATACCATGGAAGATAATTTTTGAAGTCAAAAGTCAAAAGTTAGAAGTTAAATTCTTGCTGTGACTATATTTGAGAAGAGCGATAATTTCCGCGATAGTAATGGCGACTCTATATGATCAACTACCTGTTATACTAAGTTTTATAAAGTTTTTTTACGAATCCTAGAGAGAAGATTAATTTATGGATCTGCCAATTCCTGAATCTATTAAGCCTTGGCTCAACTTTTTCCATCCTGCTATTATGTGGGTACTTTTGGCCTTGACAATTTATGCCTTATATCTCGGTATTAAAGTTCGCAACAGTAGAACTGCCACAGAAACAGAAAAGAAAAAAGAATTTGCTAAATTTAAAGTCAAACATCACCAAGTTGGTTCCCTACTCCTAGCTTTTATGGTTTTGGGGTCTCTTGGTGGAATGGCCGTCACTTATATTAATAATAGTAAATTGTTTTTTGGTCCCCACCTCCTCGCAGGGTTAGGCATGACAGGAGCGATCGCTCTTTCTGCTTCTTTAACTCCTTTTATGCAGAAAGGTCAAGATTGGGCGCGATACAGCCATATAGTTCTAAACGTTTCAATCGTGGGCCTTTTTAGTTGGCAAGCAGTAACAGGTGTAGAAATTCTGTTGAGGATTATTAGCAATATGTAAAACATTGTGACACTCCACCGGAGCAATCCGCGTGGATTCTTGAGAGCTAATTTATAAAGATGATATTCAAAGATAGTGGATATTTTCTAAAGCGACGCGGTGATTAAACAAGTTAATCTACTGGTGAAAGAATATTTTCAGCCCACGCAATCTCGAATTAGTGAGAAGTTAGTAGATGTAGTTGGTGTAGATTTAGGAGTAAAAACCTTAGCAACATTATCAACTAGCGAGGTATTTGAAGGTACTAAATCGAAAAGAAAGTTGGAGTATAAATTATCTCGGCTGCAATATTTCAACCGACATAAAGTCAGGTTTTCCCGCCAATTGGACAAAAACTCAACTTAAGATAGCTGAGTTACACAACACGATAGCCAATATTGGGAAAGATGGATTATACAAACTAACTACTCACCTGGCTAAAAACCACAGTCAAGTATCAGTATAAGACTTAAATATATCCCTATGGGATGGCTAACAACAAACTAGCCAAGGCTGTTACTAATATGAGTTTTTATCAGTTTTGTAGACAGTTAGAATACAAGTGTGAACTATACGGCTCTCGACTAGTTATTGTTGATAGATGGTTTCCTAGTTATAAAAAATTCTCTAACTGTGGAAACTTTAAAGAGTCTTTATCTTTAATTAGAGTGTACATTTAATTGCTCTAACTTTGGCTTTAATTGTGACATGGATTTGAATGCTAGTTTAAATCTAGCTATGGCGGTCAGTGAGAGCTACGCTCCGTGTTCTGTGTTTCACTGTAGCGTTGCGTTACACCAGTTTTGCGAAGCAACAGCAAACGACCGTCACAGCCTGTGGACTGGATAACGCTGACGTTGCCAGCTCGAAGTAAAAATAGAACAGACTATACAGAAAATCATAGATTTTTACAGATAGTTGTAGGTTTCTAGGAACAGTAGTAATTGGGGTAAACCATTTAGGATTGATCTTTGAATCCCCACTAGTGTTGATAAGCTCCTTGAATATTTAGTTTATAAATCAGCTCTTCAGATATTAAAGTTGAAGTAATAAATTTTTGCTATGACTAAGTTTTAGGATTTGATAGTTTCCTAAAAGTAATGGTTACTACTATAAATATTTAAACATTGTAAGGGTTTGTTGACCAAGCCCCTAATGTCTTTTTCTTTCTTTGGGAAATGGCAAATTATAAGTAGCATGAAAATCCATTTGAGTTTTGTAGCTCAAACACTGGGATACCTGGCGTACTACTTTAAGTAATAACCCATTGCCAGTCTTCTGAATCAAACCAGGGGACATTTTCTGAATAAACTGAGGAAACTTGACACCTACAGTTAAATCTAAATCCCATTTTGCCCCAGTAATCACAGTAGGGAGTCCCAATTTTTGAATCTCTTTGTGACTACAGAATTCCTCCGTGGGTAACTCTACTAATTTCATTTCTGATTGAAATTTAATTTCATATCCAGGAGGAGTATAATTTGGCACTTCAATATTCCTAATTCTATATATTCCTGCGGAATCTGGTGGCACTAGCTCCAAACCAACTCTGGCTTCTACCTGGTATCCCAAAGCACCCATTTTTCCAACCAACAAATCATAGCCATTTTCTCCAAGAGGCTCAACTTTCATGGGATGAGCACATCGACAAAACCAACTTCTATGAGATGCAAAGTGCTTTGCTACTGTTTCAACATCTACATACAGTTTCATACAATCACTATATTTAGTCTTAAACCAAGTAGTTTTGCTAGTTTCTGGTGTGTCTATTTCTGTTGTACTTAAGTAAAAATCACTAATCAAGTTTTTGTCCATTTCTAAGGTTTGATCTGCTGAAAAATTTTGGTGCATGATTAGTCCTCTCGTGTATATATATATACACTATACTCAATAATTTGAGGATTGCCAAATTGAAAATTTAATTTATCCCAGGAGATATCTTTATCCTTATGAAGAAGGACTCATGGAGTTAAAATTAATATTTGTTTAGAGGTATTTATAGCAGTTTTCATTTTGGTAGACCACATTAGTAGGGTGTCTAGATTTATTTTGTGGGTAACTTAGACCTGTCCCCTGACCCCTAGAGGCCAGAGAAACTCCTCCTTCCCCAGTAGGTCTATGCTTGACCCACATAAGATCGAATTCCTGACAGGATAGGGGATAGGGGAAAAGAAGACAAACCTGCCATTTCTCATATCTAGGACAGAGGTGACTAAAAGTGAATAAGGCAATTTCACCATTTGCCAACTCTGACTAGCTACTTAAACCATCTCTCCAAATTCCCCACATTCCCCACCCTCCAATGCTTATAAGACTTATGGTTCAATAATTGATAATTGATAATGAATAATTGATAATTACCTCTCCCTACAAGCTATGCTTTACCCACATCTTTCTTAACATTTCTCAAATAGCAGGGAGTGGGTAGTAGAGAGCAGGGAAAGGGCGCTATCAAGTAGGCTGCATAGATACTCGTAAAAGTCAAGCTATCTGCTGTTATTAAATCCCCAAACTCTTAACCAATAATGCTTTCAAGATTGTAAATAATTATGTGGGTAATGGATAGCCCTAAAAGGAAGAGGATTGACGCGGTAGGGAACATTTTTTCTTGTTTCTCCTTTAGAAGGAGAGGCTTTATACCTTAATTATTCGGTAAGGGATAGCCCCAGTAGGTAAGGGGGTTGTCAGGGTTTGGTTTTTTCAAGCCACATTTTTAAGCTAGGTGTCCTAGTAGGAAAGATTTTCCTCTATATTTGTGGGCCTTCAAGCAGATATGATCTAGGTCGGGACTTTGAGCAAAAGGTTGTTAAGATGTATAAGTTTATATAAATTTAGATATGAAAGCATTTGTTCCTGGAGCAACTGGCCAAACAGGTCGTCGGATTGTACAAGAGTTGGTGAGGCGAGATATTCCTGTTAAGGCTTTAGTTCGTAACTTAGAAACAGCGAGAGAAATTATCCCCCCAGAAGCAGAGTTAGTAATGGGGGATGTCCTTAATTCTAGTAGTCTCTACAGTGCTATTGGGGATAGCACTGTAGTGATATGTGCTACAGATGCTAAACCTAATTTAGACCTGACTAACCCATATAAAGTTGATTATTTAGGAACTAAAAATTTAGTAGATGTTGCCAAACAGAAGGGTATTGAACATTTTGTTTTAGTTTCATCTTTGTGTGTGTCTCAATTTTTTCACCCTCTAAATTTGTTCTGGCTAGTTTTATTCTGGAAGAAACAAGCTGAAGAATATATTGAGAAAAGTGGTCTTAATTATACTATTGTTCGCCCTGGCGGTCTGAAAAATGATGATAACCAATTTCCTATTGTTATGGAATCTGCTGATCGGTTATTTGAGGGTAGTATTGCCCGGACTAAAGTAGCACAAGTTTCTGTGGAGGCAATATTTCAACCAGCAGCTTGCAATAAAATTGTTGAGATTGTTACTCAGGCAGAAGCACCTGAAAAATCTTTGGCAGAATTATTTATTTCTGTCTCTTGACTGTAGTTTTAAATTGATTTATCGCATACCACATTTTAGAATTATTTCAATACAGTAATTGTTGTAAAAAAATCACAGCTATTTTACCTATTAAAAAGGAGGTGCAAGTTTGGGTGAGTTGAGTTAAAATATATGTTTATTAGAGACTTTATAAAATGTAATTCATTGTATGAAGCTCTCAGAATAATATTTAGAAAATCACCCTTGACGATTTAGATGCGTTCTGTTAAACCGAAAATTAGAAGAAAGGTACGAAAGCCTTCTCAAGTCCGTTTTATGCTTTTCAAACGCCTAATTTTTATATCTATACTTATCGTCTCTTTTATATCTTTTTTCCAGATTTTTAAGGGAAAATTCAATCTAAATAAACAGCAATTAACCAAATTAAATGCCCCTAATCAATATAATTATGATTATGATTATGATGATGGAGAAAAATGGCCTCGACTAGCAATGAAAGGTGGAGATCCTTATATTCGGGCGTTAATGCGAACTATTTCAGCGAGTGAGTCTAATTATGCTCAACCTTATCATGTTGTTTATACAGGTAAAAAGGTATCTGACCTGAGAAAACATCCAGACTGGTGTATAACGATAGTTTCTGGTCCAAATCAAGGAAACTGTAGCACTGCAGCAGGAAGATATCAAATGTTAAGCAATACTTGGTATCTTATGGCAAAACGTTATCATCCTCAACCTAGTTGGTCTTTATTTTGGGCATCTTACAGTTTTGAGCCAAAATATCAGGATGCTGTTGTACATGGTTGGTTAAGCGATCGCAAATATTGGAAGAAAGATATTCCTGGGTTGTTAAGAAAGGGAAAATTAAATCAAGTTCTGCGGTTATTATCCGGTACATGGACGAGTTTAGGATATGGAATTGAAACTAATTCTATGAGTAGGCATTTACCAACAGTATATCAGGAAGTTTTGCAGGATGAATTAAGTTTGTTAGGAGATAATTTTTCTCAGAAACAAGAAAATTCTGTGGTGGTTGAATATTTTCCTAAAGATGTTGATAATGGAGTAGTTGAAAAAGCTTTAAGAAGTTTAGATTATCAAGTTATACTTTTACCAACTTTTACAGTAGATGTGCCTAGCAATTCAATTTGGTTTGGTTCAAAAGTAAATATAGAACACGTTAAGTTAGTTGCAGAAACATTAATTAGTGCAGGTGTCAAGATTAGGGCGATTCGACCTTTTAATAAAAAAGTAGAATTTGCGGATCTATTAATTCAAGTTGGAGCCGATCCAGAAATAGAAAATATACCGTCTTTAACCTTAGAGGAAGTTCGTAGCAAATCTAGTTTTTCTAGAGGTGATATATTTTTGAATAGAGAGGTTAATAGTCTCTTATACTCTCAAAAAAATTAGCGAAAAATTTAGATAATCTTGGCAAGATAAAAAAATAGACAAAGACTAGCATTAACTAAAAACTACAAAACTATCATAATTTTAAGATGTGAACATATCAGGAATTCTAAAAAAGCGGTGGGACCCCGCGACGACGATAGTCGGAAGGGAACGGGCAGCAAGACATCATAAGTTAGTGAGTGTCATTGCTAATTTTAGTTTTGATTAATTCAAGCCTCAGCTTATAGCAAATTTAAAAAATATAGTTACAGTAAAATTACAACAAAACGGGTAGTAAATTTACTAATGATGTAGAAGGTATAAATTAAGTTCTCCCGCTGACATAAAAAACAATATAAGTTAGTGAGTGTGATTGAAGTAAATATTATAAATTATTATCTCTTGAATTCTGACTACTGACTTATAAAAACAAAGGCACTGTAGCAATATTTTATTAAATTGGTATTATATACAAATGTGAGTAATATAGTAATAATTTGTATGGCAATTCATACTGTTTTACGGAAGTAAAAAGTAAAAAATAAGATTTTATCGGCTCAAAACTTTGAGGCTACAATGATTTCAGGAAATTATTTTACATCTAAAACTTTGAAACTATTTGTGATATCTTTAAAGTTAATTGGTATAACAATTTTCATGTCTGCTATTTAATTCTTAATTATTCAGTAATACCAATTTGATAAATGTTTGCTACAAATGGTAGAAGTAAGGAAGAAGGAAGAAGCAAGAAGGAAGAATGAGTAAATATTGAAAAAAAGGGGGGAAATAATAGATATAACTATCTCACATGAATTAGAGTAGCTATTTTTCAGCACATCCGATCAGGGGCTACATTTTCGTAGCATTCTTTTTTCAAAGTGGTATAACTATATATCAATAAATTTGCTCTTAGATAGAAATTTAGAGCAAATTCATTTCAGTTATCAGTTATCAGTTGTCAAACATAGCATTCCTGTTAATAATTAGTATAAGTCCTAGTAGGTAATAGTGCTAAGTACCTAAACAAAATTATTTACCTATTCCAATTCTATCTAATCTTTACAAGGCAATGAATTCAGCTTTGCTAACTGTGTAATTAATATTGTGTACCTGCTTACCTATTTCAAAATCTGCATAACCTTTACCAACTCAGAAATATATTAGCTTATATAATAAAACCAACTCTATATTAAAAACTTAGGAGTTAGACAATGAGAATTTTTATATAAAAATATATTAAGGACGAAACTACTAGGTAGTTCTAAAGATTTAAGGATATTGGTTAATATAGAAATCAGGAATTAGATGTGAGAATTTGACTATTCCTTAAAAGTAGAAAATATAGTAGTCATCTTATGAAGAAGACACATATGAAGAAGACACATTTTTTTATTTTTATTTGTTACCTTTTACCTAAAATTATCGAATATCTCACGACTTAAATCATATTGCTATATATTATTTTTATTATCAATATTTAACCGAAAAAAATTATTTTTTGACGATACAAGATATAATTACTAAACATAAAAAACCATGAATGAATCTTACAATGCCTTTATTTCCTACGGACGTGCTGACAGCAAAACATTTGCTACAAAACTCTATGAAAAACTCACAGAAAACGGTCTAAAAATCTGGTTTGATCAAAATGATATTCCTCTGGGAGTAGACTTTCAAAATCAAATTGATGATGGGATTACAAAAGCTGATAATTTTCTGTTTATTATTGCGCCTCATTCTGTCAATTCTCCATATTGTCTCAAAGAAATTAATCACGCTATTAAATACAATAAGAGAATTATTCCTATACTCCATGTTGAGCAAATTACTTATAAAATTTGGCAACAAAGAAATCCTCAAGGTACTCTAGAAGAATGGGAATTTTATCAAGAACAGGGTAAGCATTCCAGTTTCCCAAATATGCACCCAGAAATAGGTAGAATTAACTGGGTTTATTTTCGGGAAGATATTGATGATTTTGATAAAAGTTTTACCGATTTGATTGAGTTATTCAAACGTAACGAAGACTATGTCAAACAACATACTAATATCTTAATTAAAGCCTTAGAATGGGAACAGTATCAAAAACAAACTCGTTATTTGTTAATTGGTAAAGAACGCCTAGAAGCAGAAAAATGGTTGAAAATTAAATTTACAGAAGAACAGCCTCCTTGTCTTCCCACCGATTTACATTGCGAACTTATCTGTGAAAGTGAGAAAAATGCTAATAATTTAATGACTCAAGTTTTCTTAGCTTTTGCTGAAGAAAATAAACATATGGTGGAGAAAATTAGAAAAAGTTTAATTCGAGAAGGAATTACTGTTTGGAGTTATCATACTGATATTAAAACAGGCAAAGATTTTCAGACTGAAATTAATCAAGGAATTGCTGGGGCTGATAATTTGATTTATTTATTGTCTCCAGCAGCCCTCAAATCAGAATACTGTCAGCAAGAATTAGCCTATGCTTTGAGTCTAAATAAACGGATTATTTCGATAATAATAGAACCTATCGATCTAGCACAAATTCCTACAGAAATTAGCAATTTACAATTTATAGATCTGAGTGGTGAATTCTATCAGGAAGGGGTTGATAAATTAATTAAAGAATTACAAGAAGATGCGGTTTATTATCAACAACATAAAATTCTATTAGCCAAAGCTTTGAAATGGCTCGAACAAAATCGTAACCCTAGTATTTTACTGCGTGGTTATAATCTAGAACAATATCAAAGTTGGTTGGAGCTAACCCAAAGCAGAACTATTAATTTACCCATTACTTTGCAAAGAGAATTTATTACTGAAAGTACAAAACAACCACCTAATTTAGTTTTAGATGTTTTTATTTCTTATTCCCGTGCGGATTCAGATTTTGCTAGGCAGTTAAATGATGCTTTATTAACTCAGGGAAAAACAACTTGGTTTGACCAAGAAAGTATTGCGACAGGCACAGATTTTCAACAGGAAATTTATCGGGGTATTGAACAGTCGGATAACTTCTTATTTATTATTTCCCCAGATTCGGTAAATTCTTCTTATTGTGCTGATGAGGTGGAATATGCAAAAAGTTTAAATAAACGGTTTGTGACAGTGTTGCATCGAAAGGTTGATTCTGAAGAGTTGCATCCAGAGTTGGCGAAAGTACAATGGTTAGATTTTAATCGCTGTGGAGGAGAATTTTATGCTAACTTTAGCGAGCTAGTACGTTTTTTGGATACTGATAGAGATTATGTCAGAAACCATACAAAATTCTCACAACAAGCGTTGGACTGGCAGGAAAAAGCTAGTGAAGATTTGTTACTACGAGGAAGTGAATTGGCGATAGCTAAAAATTGGTTACAGGAAGCTCTTAATAGTAACAAACAACCCCCACTTACCAAATTGCAAAAGAAATTTATTGGAGCTAGTGAAAAGCTACATACTAGTATTCAACGAGCAACAGCAAAACGCAGAAAACGTGATATTACAACTGCTTGGGGAATTACAGTGGGTTCCCTATTGGCAGTTATCATTAGCACTGGGTTGTGGCAGAATTCTAGACATGAGCATAAAGTTGCCCAACTTAATTTAGCACAGTCTCTTGCTCGCTCTTCTTTGTCTCTATTTATTGGTAACAAAGAATTGGAGGCTTTGATCGAAGTGATTAAAGCGGGAAAAAATTTGCAAACATACAAGGCGAAAGATCCAGAAGTGATCGACGCATTGCAGCAGTCTGTTTATAGTGGCAGTGAAAGCAACAGATTACAAGGACACAAAAATTCCATTAGATCTCTGAGTTTTAGTCCAGATGGCAAAATATTGGCATCAGGGAGTGATGATAAACAGATTAAGCTGTGGAATATGGAAACGGGGGCAGAAATACGAACTTTGTCTGGACACGATCGCTCTGTTATTAGTGTCTGCTTTAGTGGAGATGGTAAAATTTTAGCGTCGGCAGGAAAAGATAAGAAGATAAAGCTCTGGAATGTAGAAACAGGCAAAGAAATTGGCACCTTCTCCGGACATACTGACTGGATAAATAGCATGAGTTTTAGTCGGGATGGTAAGATTTTAATATCAGGGAGTAAGGATAATACCATTAAACTCTGGAATGTAGAGACAGGCAAAGAAATTTATACTCTCTTCGGGCACGAGGGTAGTGTGATTAGTATCAGTTTTAGTCCTGACGGCAAGACTTTAGTATCGGGGAGCAAAGACAAAACAATTAAATTCTGGGATGTAGAGACAGGTAGAGAAATTTACACCCTATTCGGACATAATGGTTTGGTGAGTAGCGTCCGTTTTAGTCCGGATGGCAAGATATTAGCATCAGGTAGTTATGATAAAACGGTTAAACTTTGGGATTTAGAAACAGGTGAGGAAATTCGGACTTTGGCAGGGCATTTTAGTTCAATTATGAGTGTGAGTTTTAGTCCCAATGGTAAACATTTAGCGACTGGTAGTAAAGACCGAATAGTTAAGTTGTGGGATATAGAAACAGGAAATGAAATTCGCTCTTTTCACGGTCACGATGCTTGGGCATTTCGGGTAAGTTTTAGCCCTGATGGCAAGATATTAGCATCGGGTAGTGGCGACAAAACCATCAGACTCTGGAATTTAGAAACGAGAAGAGAACTTAGTACACTTAAAGGACATGATGATTCTATTCAACATTTAAGTTTTCCTCTAAGTTCATCTTCTCAGATAGATGAGTCTGAGAAAGAGATGATATTTGTTTCTAGTGGCGCTGATAAAAATGTCACATCTGAGAAAGAGATGATATTTGTTTCTGGTGGCGCTGATAAAACTGTCAAGATATGGGATTTGAAGACTACAACTCAATATACTTTGAAGGGACATGATGACTCGGTAATGAAAATTAGTGTGAGTCCCGATGGTAAAACCATTGCTTCTGCTGGTGAAGATAGCACCATTATTTTATGGGATGTAGAAACAAAACAAGAGATTCATCGGCTCAAAGGTCATACCGATGCCATCAAGGCAATTAGTTTTAGTCCGGATGGCAACATCTTAGCTTCTGGGAGTAAAGATACCACTATCAAACTTTGGAATTGGAGAACAAAAAAAGAAATAGGTAATCTCAAAGGTCACGAAAGCACGGTAATGACAATGAGTTTTAGTCCGGATGGCAAGACCTTAGCTTCTGGTAGTAAGGATAATATAATTAATCTCTGGAATATAGAAACAATGGAAAAAATGGAACCTCTGACGAACGATAATCAAAGTTCTAATTTTAGTATCAGTTTCAGTCCAGATGGCAAGACTTTAGCTGCTGGAGGCGATCGGAATATTGTTACTCTGTGGGATGTAGAAAAAAGAGAAAAAGTTTTCACTTTCAAAGGCCATAGTAATTCCATCAACAGCATTAGTTTTAGTCCAGATGGCAAGATTTTAGCTTCTGGAAGTTCTGACAAAACAATTAAACTTTGGAACCCGAAACAGGGAAATACTATTTTGACGTTTCACGGACATGAAGATTCAGTTAATAGTGTCAGTTTTAGTCCTGATGGCAAAGTGTTAGTATCTGGTAGTGATGATAAAACAATTAGACTTTGGGATGTAGAAGAACTAGATTTAGATATAGATTTAAACGACTTAATGCTCCGGAGTTGTAATTGGGTGCGTGGTTATTTGCAGCATAATCCTTATGTGGAAGATGATGATAGGAACTTGTGCGATGATATTGGTTAAATCAAATGGGGTATAGGGGAGCTAGTAAAGATTATAACTAATATTATTATATAATCTAATTGCCTCCAAGACCTAATTACTAAGCCCAAAAACCTATGCCTGAATATTATAATGCCTTCATTTCCTATGGACGGGCAGATAGCAAATCTTTTGCTACAAAACTCTATGAAAAACTTACAGAAAATGGTCTGAAAATCTGGTTTGATCAAAATGATATTCCCCTGGAAGTAGACTTTCAAAATCAAATTGACGATCGTATTGCAAAAGCTGATAATTTTCTGTTTATAATTACTCCTCACTCCGTTAATTATCATTACTGCCTCAAAGAAATTAATCACGCCATTAAATACAATAAACGTATCATCCCACTACTCCACGTCGAACAAATTACTTATGAAATATGGCAACAACGAAACCCTCAATGCACTTTAGAACAATGGGAAATTTATCGACAACAAGGTAAGCATTCCTGTTTCCCGAATATGCATCCAGAAATAGGCAGAATTAACTGGATTTATTTTCGGGAAAATATTGATGATTTTGATAAAAGTTTGACTGACTTAATCGAATTATTTAATCGTCATCAAGATTACGTCAAACAACATACAAATATCTTAGTTAAAGCCTTAGACTGGAAAAAAAATCAAAAACAAACTCGTTATTTGTTAATTAGTCAAGAACGCCAAGCAGCAGCACAATGGTTGAAAACTAAATTTGCCGAAGAACAACCGCCCTGTATCCCTACAGACTTACATTGTGAATTTATCTGTGAGAGTGAAAAAAATGCTAATAATTTAATGACTCAAGTTTTTCTGACTTTTGCTGAAGCAGATAAAAATATGATGGAGCAAATCAGGAAAAGTTTGATAAGAGAAGGAATTACTGTCTGGAGTTATAATACTGATATTCAAACTAGAAAAAATTTTCAACAAGAAATTCGGCGAGGTATTGCCGGAGCTGATAATGTAATTTATTTATTGTCTCCTGAAGCGATAAAGTCAGAATATTGCCAACAAGAATTAACCTATACTTTGAGTATGAATAAACGAATTATCTCTCTATTAATATCTCCCACAGATGTTACACAAATTTCTTCAAAAATCAACAATTTACAATTTATTGATTTGACTAAATCAGAATCCCAAGGAATAGACAAACTTATCAAAGAATTAAAACAAGAAGCTGTTTATTATCAGCAACATAAAATTTTATTAGTCAAAGCTTTAAAATGGGTGGAACAAAATCGTAACCTTAATATTTTATTGCGGGGTTATAATCTAGAAAAATATCAAAGTTGGCTTGAACTGGCTAGAAGTCGAGCAGTGAATTTAGCCACAGATTTACAAATAGAATTTATTGCTGAAAGTGCTAAACAACCACCTAATTTAGCATTAGATGTTTTTGTTTCTTATTCACGGGCAGATGCAGATTTTGCTAGACGCTTAAATGATGCTCTACAAACTTATGGTAAAACTACTTGTTTTGACCAAGAAAGTATTGCGACAGGAACAGATTTTCAACAGGAAATTTATCGGGGTATTGAAAAGTCGGATAACTTCTTATTTATTATTTCCCCAGAGTCGGTAAATTCTCCTTATTGTGCTGATGAAGTCGAATATGCCAAAAGTCTAAATAAACGTTTCATCACAGTATTGCATCGAAAAGTTAATACTGCCGAATTACATCCAGAGTTGGCAAAAGTACAATGGTTAGATTTTAATCGGTATGGGGGAGACTTTTATGCAAACTTTAGTGAGTTAGTGCGGACGTTGGATACAGACAGAAAATATGTACGCGAACATACGAAAATTTCGCAGAAAGCCTTAGAGTGGGAAAAAAATGGGAAAAATGTTGATTTATTGTTGCAAGGGAAGGAGGCTGTCAAGGCTTATGAGTGGTTGCGAGCAGCAGAACAAAAGGGAAAAAAACCTCTATTAAGTGGGTTGTTAAAAGAATATATTTTGACTACAAAAGTAGAATTAGAACTAAAAAACAAAGAATTTGTACTTCAAGAACTAGAGTTACAACAAAAAAGGGCAAAGCTGATTTTATTTGCCTTTTTGCTGTTTATGACTGGATTTTTTATATTACTATATGTTCAAGCAAACAGCCAATCGGAAGAATACCCCGTTACTCCGTCTGAGAGCAATAGTAGGTGAAGAAATTATCACATCTATTTGTATTAACTGTAAATTTATTGGAGCAATTGTTTATTATTAGCTTAATAATTTCCATTATGGTAAAAATCTATGACTGAATATTACAATGCTTTTATTTCTTATGGACGGGCAGATAGCAAATATTTTGCGATAAAACTCTATGAAAAACTCACAGAAAATGGTCTGAAAATCTGGTTTGATCAAAATGATATTCCCCTCGCTGTAGACTTTCAAAATCAAATTGATGATGGGATTACAAAAGCTGATAATTTTCTGTTTATAATTGCCCCTCACTCTATTAATTCTCCCTACTGCCTCAAAGAAATTAATCATGCCATTAAATACAACAAACGAATTATTCCACTACTTCATGTTGAACAAATTACTTGTGAAATTTGGCAACAAAGAAATCCTCAAGGTACTCTAGAAGAATGGGAAATTTATCAACAACAAGGTAACCATTCTTGTTTCTCTAATATGCACCCAGAAATAGGCAGAATTAACTGGGTTTATTTTCGGGAAGATATTGATGATTTTGACAAAAGTTTTAGGGATTTGATTGAATTATTCAAACGTCACGAAGATCATGTCAAACAACATACTAATATCTTAATTAAAGCCTTAGACTGGGAAAAAAATCAAAAACAAACTCGTTATCTGTTAACTGCTAAAGAACGTCTAGAAGCAGAAAAATGGTTAAAAATTAAATTTACAGAAGAACAACCTCCTTGTATTCCCACAGATTTACATTGTGAATTTATCTGTGAAAGTCAGAAAAATGCTAATAATTTAATGACTCAAGTTTTCTTGGCTTTTGCTGAAGCAGATCAACAGATCATGGAGCAAATTAGAAAAAGTTTGATAAGGGAAGGGATTACTGTTTGGAGTTATCATACTGATATTCAGACTGGAAAAAATTTTCAGCAAGAAATTAATCAAGGTATTGCTGCAGCTGATAATATTATTTATTTATTGTCTCCTGAAGCGATAAAATCAGAATCTTGTCAACAAACATTAACCTATGCTTTGAGTCTGAATAAACGAATGATTCCTCTTTTAATTTCTCCCACAGATTTAACAGAAATTTCTCCAGGAATAAGTAATTTACAATTAATAGATTTGACTCCATCAGAGCCAGAAGGAATAGACAAACTTATTAAAGAGTTAAAATCAGAAGCTGTTTATTATCAACGACATAAAATTTTATTAGTCAAAGCTTTGAAATGGCTCGAACAAAATCGTAACCCTAGTATTTTATTGCGGGGTTATAATCTTGAACAATATCAAAGTTGGCTAGAATTAGCTGGAAATATCACCGCTAATTTACCCACAAATTTACAAAGAGAATTTATTGCTGAAAGTGCTAAAGAACCACCTGATTTAGCTTTAGATGTTTTTGTTTCTTATTCACGGGCAGACTCGGATTTTGCTAGACAGTTAAATGATGCTTTACAAACTCAGGGAAAAACTACTTGGTTTGACCAGGAAAGTATTGCTACAGCAACAGATTTTCAACAGGAAATTTATCGAGGTATTGAACAGTCGGATAACTTCTTATTTATTATTTCCCCAGAGTCGGTAAATTCTCCTTATTGTGCTGATGAAGTCGAATATGCCAAAAGTTTAAATAAACGTTTTGTGACAGTATTGCATAGAAAAGTTAATCTTGCGGAATTACATCCAGAATTGGCAAAAGTGCAATGGTTAGATTTTAATAGGTATGAGGGAGATTTTTATGCTAATTTTAGTGAGTTGATGCGGACGTTAAATATAGATAGGGAATATGTGCGGGAACATACGAAAATGTTGCATAAGGCATTGGAATGGAAGCAAAGAAATAAAACTATAGATTTACTGTTGCGGGGAAGTGAATATACGAGAGCTTATGAGTGGTTGCAGTTAACAATAACAAAATCTAAGCAACCTCCAGTAACTGAAAATATGAAGGAATTTATTCTTCAGAGTAAGTCAGTCGAACGTTTACAAAAGTTGCGGAAGAAAACAAAAAAAATCATTTTTAGACCTTTAGAAGCAATCTCTCTAACTATATTAATTTTATATAGTTGGCAATTGCCAACTCAACGTTTTTTGATTGAGAAGCGAGTATTAGTTCAAGCTATGTATCGTCAATTTACTAATCAAGTTGATAGACAAAATTCACCACCTGTACTGTTAGTAGAAATTGACGAAGATTCTATTAGAAAAGCAAAAATATCCGATCCTGTACCAATGGATCGTAGTTATATCGCCAAAATTATTGATAAACTGACAACCATCAATACCAAAATTATTGGTCTTGACTATCTTTTTGACCGCCATCAACCAGAAAATGACAAAAAATTTGCCCAGACTCTACGCTCATCCATAGAAAAGCAAAACACTTGGTTTGTATTTGCCACATCCCGCAATCCAGCAGGTGGTTGGTTTGAAACATTACCAGAGTTAGCTTCCTCTAACTGGAGACTACAGGGAAATGTTAGTGTAGTAGGTTATGATCGTTACGTTACTCATGTAACACTGCTACCAAGAAACTATTCTACTAAGACACTATTGTCCTTTGCTTATTTATTAGCAGTTGCTCATTTGTTAAACGTGCAACAATCTGATAATTTGCTGCAACCTCAGATTAATTCTTCAATTGATTGGTTATCTCAAGTCAAAAATCATATTAATCAAACCACAGGTAAACATTTTTTGGAATTATTTTCTAGCTCATCTCGCTTACAACCTTTAACTAACTTTTCTTATGGACTAGGGCAAATGTGGCTGCATCCAATTATAGATTTTTCTATTCCTCCAGAAGCAGTTTTTCTTCGTTTACCAGCTTGGCAACTTTTGGAAAGTAGTAAAGAGCAATTATTAGCAACAACTAAGGTAGAAAAACTTCCGTCGATAGTGATTATTGCTCCTGGATATAAAGATGCAGGATTAACTCCTGGAAAAAGCAATTTTCCTTTACCTAATGCTGTTCGTTACTGGCGTTCTCAAAAAAATCCTCCTAACCTAAGTAGGGCATTGACAGGGGGAGAAATTCATGGTTATATGGTTCATCATTTCCTCAACCAAAGATTAGTTATACCTATTACTGATTTATGGTTAATTGGCATAGCTATTTTGTTAGGAAAAGGAATAGTATTAATATTAGAAAATTACTCTATAGGGCACAAACAAAAAAGTATTTTTTTATTACTATTTTTATTAAATATAATTTATGGTTTAACTAGTCTACAAATTTATATTACCGGTGCAATTTTATTGCCTTTGTTCTTGCCTAGTTTAACATTTTGGGTTTGTATATTTTTCTATTTAGTCAAACCCAAATCAACAATTAAAAAAGCATTAACTTAGCTGTAGAGCAAGCCTTCCCTAAAGCTAGCAATCTCAAAATTTGACTACTATAGTTGAGATTGTCACGGGGAGTAATAATTGGGGTAAAATCAAATCATTGTTTTTTCAGCCCCCTCGGTGCGGACAGTAGAGTTTAGTCTTGTTATTGCGAGGCAGTAATCAAATAATACCAAATTCAAAAAAGGTTGCTACAGTATTAAGATTAATACTGCTAGCAACAGACTAAAGCACTGTAACAGTTTGATAATGGTTGTATTCGGGATAGTTGGGTTAAGCGGTAGTGCAACCCAACCTACAACTAACTTCTAACTTCTGACTTCTGGCTTCTGACTTAGTTAACCACCCCCACAACGTCGCACATGATAAGTAGGAAATGTACCATAACTCTTTGCCAAAGGAGTTTTTCCCACATAATCACAAGTAAATTCCTTCACCCCCTCCGAAGCCACCATTGCAGCAAACTCTTGACTCGAATAAACTTTTCCTGGTGGAGTAATAGGTTCAATTCTGGCAGCATAATTTACATGAGTACCACTGTAGGTTGTATCCCCAGTGATGGGATTAGTATATTTATAAACCACCCCTGTATGTAACGCTACCCGTAAATTCAAACTTGCGGGCAACCCTACTTTTTCCCAATCTGTACTCTGAACAAGATCGCATACTTCCAAGGCAAATAAACCCGCATCCCTTACATGAGAGAATACATAATATAAAGCATCTCCCCAAGTATTTTTCATCACTGCTTTATAAGGAGATTTACCCTCAAACTCTGCCACTCCACCGAGAAAATGTTTGACAAATAGACTAATCTGGTTTTCCTTCAACTTAGAATAACTCTTAACATCTGCAAATAACAACGCCATAATTAACCGATTTTCGTCCTCTGCGGCAGAAGTTGGTTGTATGGGAGTTGGTGGTGTGGATAGTGTATTCAATATCTCTACTTTCTTTGTCATCACAGATTGTAAAATCTGCTGAATATCAATTATTTCTACATTATCATTCCATTGTCGCCAAAATTCTACAGCCCTTGCTGTACCACCTATCCCACCAATTTGTTGATTCCAAACAGCCATTGGTATAAGTTCTGTATCCAACTGTTCCGCCCGCATTTTTGCCATCCCGTAGAGAATACTATTAGTGTATTCATACGAAATATTGCTGTTTTCAAGATTATAATGAGTGGGAATAATCACTTCTGTGGCTTTTTCCAAAACTTCATCAAACCGTTCTAGCCAATTGCTATTAGGAATAATATCAATAGAATTTTTGATAAATTGTTCTCGCTCATGGGGTAAGACAATATGAGCCTCTCCTTGAAGTTCATATAACGCTTCCAAAAATAAAATATCACTACCACAAGCTGCTGCTGCATAACCCAATCGAGCATCTAACTGAATCAGGCGATCGCGAATTGCCTGATAAACCTGTAACTCTATTTCTGGTGGAAACCTCGGCGGTGTGCGGCCCGGTTCATCAATCATGTGACCGCTAAATACTACCACTCTAGGAATCTGAAAGCAGCGCTTAATCAATTCCATATCCCCCTGGCGATATTGTACAATTAAAGTAGCATTACGACGAGTCGATCTTAAATCCCCCAATTTCCCCTTAGCTAACTCCACCCCTTGATTATACCAATCTTCTGCCTCTAAGTTTTCTCCTAAAATCAAAGCTACTTCTCCCAAGGTTGCTAGTAACCAATAGTTATCCTCACTCCTCTGGGAAACTGGTGGGAGTTTAGCCAGACATTTTTCCCGTACTTCAACAGCGATCGCCAGTGCTATTTCATTATCTCCCATCAACATTGTCATTGTGGCAGCATTTACCCCTGGATAATAACTTCTCCTGATTTGATAAGCTTGTTGATATCTTTGTGCTGCTAATGCTATTTGTTTACTTCCTTCCTCTGGAACCATCGCTTGCTTCCACAAATCTTTATGAGTCCGAGCTAACAAACTAATAGTTTCTTCATCATTTTTACCTGAATTTACTAATTCTAATAATAAATTATTCGCCCTTTGAGTTGCCCCACTCCGAGCCAAACTTAAAGCTAAAAGTTGTTGTAAACGGGTATCATTAGGCCACTTTCTTAACCCCTCTGATAAAATATCATAAGCCATTAATGGCTCCCCTAGTTTCAGGATATGTTCACCTAAAATCCGAAAAATTTCTGGGTAACGCAAATGTAGATTAATAGTTTCTCTACGAATTGTTTGTAAACTTTTTAAATTTAGTTGAGATGATTTTTTTAAACTTTCTAAAATTAAACACAAATTATTATCATCAAATTCAACATTTTTTTTGTTAGTTTTTTCACACCCTTCGATTCGATAACCCATAGCTAAAAGGGTTTTAATTACTCCCACAGAAATAATCCGGTCATAGTCTTTTTCTGACTCTGATAATTCTTCATAAGGCACTAAACCAGGATGTAATTTTTTGCTATCATCTCTATTTTTTCCGTATTTCCAACCCTCAGAAAGTCGCTGACTTGACCAAATTTCATGGGTATTTTTCGCCAGTAATTCTGTTATTTTTAAATGTTCTGTTGTGAGATTTACCTTGGAAGTATCTATTGGGTCTGGTTTGTAGTTCAAAATCCTCTCCTTCCGGAAATAATAGCTATACCGTTTCACGGAAAGCAAATTTTTTGTTTACCTAGAAGTTAAGCATTCAGCCGTCAGGTAGCCTCTTGCCTCCTCCGGAGGAGGTACGCTTTTCATGTCGCGTAGCGTTAGCGGAGCTTTGCGTCAGCAAAACAGAGGAGCTAACGCTAACAGCTATCAGCTAAGGTATTTAGTATTTAGACTATATATTCAATTTTTCTCAAAGGTAATATAGAGAATATAAAATCTAGATACACAACAGCTGATAATTTATTAACTCATTTATTTGCCTAATTTATTCAAAAAGCTGAGAGCTGAATGCTTACCCTAGAAGACATTTTAACATGGTTTTTTTGTAAATAATTAATTTATTTATCGATCTAATTACTAGAAAAATAAGAATAACCATGTTTTTATAGGACTCAGAAGCAAAAAAAATTACTGTTTAAAAGTTTTTTCAAATTTCTGAAATAAATTAATCCCAAATATGTTTCTATCTATCTAAATTCAAAAGGATAGAATCAAGAGAGTAAAATATCTGAACGAGCTTCTATTTGGATTCTACATTTAAAGGAAAATAGTGAAGATAACTACTATTGCGACTTACACAATTGTTTAGCCCAAATAGAGGCACTACTCTCTTTTTCAGAGGCAAATACATCCATATTTTTCCTTAATCAATCAAAAAAACGGAAAGAGATTGCTATAATGCTAATCCTAGTAATAATCAGAAAAATTGACTAATGTCTGGTCATATCATTAATTCCCCAACCCAATTAAGCTTTTTTAATCTTGAGAAACCTATTAATTTACAAATATATGAACATCGGTTCACTTTTATAGATTTATTTGCGGGTATTGGTGGATTTAGAATTCCTCTAGAAGAATTAGGAGGTAAATGTTTAGGGTATTCCGAAATCGACTCTGATGCAATAAAGGTTTATCAGCAAAATTTTTTGAATAGATATATCAATAATGATGAAAAATATCTAGGAGATATTACTAAAATTTCTAAGTTACCTTGGCAAGTAAATCTGATAGTTGGTGGAGTTCCTTGTCAACCTTGGTCTGTGGCTGGAAAATTACGGGGTTTTGATGATTCTAGAGGAAAACTTTGGTTTGATACGATAAGAGTTGTGGAGGAAAATCAACCTGAAGCTTTTATCTTCGAAAATGTTAGAGGGTTAATTAGTCCAGCTAATCAAAGGTCGTTTGAATTAATTATTCAGAAGTTTAAAAATATTTGTTATCGTGTCTATTACAAGTTACTTAATTCTGCTGATTTTGGATTGCCTCAAAATAGAGAACGAGTTTTTATTGTAGGAATTAGGAAGGATTTAGATATAGATAATTTCTGTTTTCCCGAACCATTGAATTTTCAAGCTAAACTTTTTCAAGTTATTGACGGTCTCCAGGATAATTTTGATATTCAAAAGGCAAAATTATCACCAGATATTTTGTTTAATGGTAATGTTCCAGTATCTAGAAATAGATTTCAGAAAAATGATGAGTTGAATGATTTTTTTGTTTTTTGTGATACGAGAAATGGTCATACAACTATTCATTCTTGGGATCTTATCAAGACAACTAAAAGGGAAAAGTTGATTTGTGAAACTATTCTCAAAAATAGACGGAGAAAAAAATACGGCACTAAGGATGGTAATCCTTTATCTTTTGCCGATTTATCTGAATTAATAGATAATTTGCAAATTCAAGAGTTAAATAATTTGGTGGAGAAGAAAATTATTCGTTATGTTGGGGAACAGGGTTATGAATTTGTCAATTCTAAAAATTCATCAGGAATTAATGGCATATATAGAATATTTTTACCTCATTCAGAAATTGTGCCGACTTTAACTGCTACAGGTACAAAAGATTGTATAGCTACGGTATCTATTAATGGGGAAACTCCAGAGGAGTATAAATCTTTATTTATCAAGGAAATTTATCGGAAGAAAAAATATCGTTATATAACTGCAAAAGACTGTGGCAAGTTACAAGGTTTTCCTACTTGCTTTAGAGCACATAGTAGGGAAAATATTGCTAAGAAACAATTTGGCAATGCTGTATCTATTCCTGTTGTTTATTATTTAGCTAAGTCTTTAGTTAGGTCTCTTGGTTTTGCTGACTAGGTGCAACCTTAGATGAAAGATTTTTTTACTTACAGAGTGGGAGTGAAAATTTGCCCAAGCAGATATTATAGAGGCGATCGCTCGCTCACCCTAAAAAGAGAGAGAATTTTTAGAAAGGTTGGCAGTGCTAGAAATATCAGAATTATTTCCATAACAACCTAACAATGTCAGCCCAAAAGTCAAAGAAGCCAACACCGAACACTAGAGAAAAATCTAGTTAAGCTAAAAAATCATAGTCAAAGCTAACCAAAGTCTTGAGGTTTGTCTTCCTGCAGTTCTACATCTCGGAAAAACTTACGAATAATTTCAACATCAGGCTCTACCTCAATCCACAGACGGGCGCCACCTGCTTGACTTCTGTTAGGTTTATGAGGTCGATAGATGATTTTACAGTTTCCCAAAATTTCTACTTCGTGGCAGCGATCATTTCTGTCTCCTTGTTTTACAGAAATGGCTGGAAGAGAAGTGCCGTGGTCCCGGTTATGGTCAATTTCTCTTCGCAGTACATGGATAAAAGTATTGCCTGTACGGAATCCTTTATTCCAAGTTCCTTGAGGACCTCGACGACCTGGTGTAATTTCTGGCATTCCTCTATTATTTAAAGGAATTACCCAGAACCGTTTAACTTTTTCGGCTCCTTTCAGGCGACCTTGCCTAAGAAGTAACCTGAGTCTAGCGGTAGAAATATTTAGAAGAAAAGCTGCTTCTGTTGTACCAACTTTATCTGGTTTAGTTTCAGTATCTATATCTTTCATAACTATTTCGGAACATATTAAACGTAGAGAAAGTAAGTATTTTTCATCAAATCACAAAGGATGTAATTTGCCAATATTTGATTTTCCAGCGTTGACTTTAATAGTAGTAGGAGATTTTACAATTACCCAGAATCTCAACTTTAAGATAATAGCGATACTGTTTTGGAGTAGATTAAGGATAAACTTGGATAATTATTTACCATCAAACCATAGAGGATTTAATTTGGCAAATAATTTTTGATTTTCTAGTATTGATTTATATGGGAAGAGATTTAGATGTCAAGGGAAAAGTTAATTGTAGACCCAGGTTTTGTGCATCACCGAAAGATACTAACAATTTTACAAGAACAAGGTTCAATTATTAATCAAGAAATTAGGTCGATACCACCAACCACCCCTGAATGGCATAAAAGAGTATTAATTGACCAGATATACACAAGAATATTGATCGAATTCTGTAGGGTAAATGAAGTTAAGACTCTTGAAGAGATTCTTCTAGAAAAACGTGGTAGGCTTTTCTGCTCAATCGTTCAGCTTAAACCTTGTCAGGAAATATATAAAAAGACTGAAAATGACCGTATTGTTTTAGAGCATGAAGCATTTGAAGGAAGTGAATTAGTTATAGAATTACATATAACTGTAGGTCGCGTAACTGGAAGTACATTAAAAGCAGAACTCGGACGCGGTGGTAATTTTGCCGTAATAGCTCAATATTTTGCTTCAAAAGATAATAAATTGATATTTCATCCTTTAGTAATAGGCTTTCCTTACATGGAGGATACTGAAACAGGGGAACTGTCTTGGACTTTATACAGCGACTTTTACAATCTTTATATTGAAGACTTTGATGAATTCTCGAAAGTAAAAGAACAAGATATGCCTGAGGACTTTGAGGAAATGAAGTATATCAAAGAAAATGTTTTTAAAGTCACTTTGGGGAAAATTCTCTCCGAGTCTACCCCTAAAGACTGGGGTGGCGAAACTTCAGACTTTACAACTTCCCATCTACACTACCAAGGGAAACGTCTTAGAGCAGCCTTTTTACTAAAAGGACCCGCTAAGTTCACTCCAATGACCATTAAACACTTGGGTAAGAATGGAGACCAAATTATTAGGCTGGCAAAAGAACCAGTTGACATATTAATTGTTCAACACTGTCACGACATTACATCCTCAGTTATCGAAATGTTGAAAGTTTTTGCAACACAGCCTTCCAATCCAAGGTATTATTGCCTTCTGGATGGCAGAGAATCTCTAAGATTGTTAGAGGCTTACGACCTTAAAAAGTGGGCACTTGATGAATCTAAAAAAGGATAATAAATCCTATTATTTTATTGTATTTAACAACGATGAAACTTAAAACTAAATTTTAGTTATGGCTTCTTTTTTCCTTTTTTTTTCTTCTTACTTTACTATTGCCTACTGATCAAAACAAATGCCCCTAATACTCCCCCTCTCCCACTTCCAAAAAATTTCCACCCATGCCGAAACAGCCTACCCTAATGAATGTTGTGGTTTACTATTAGGTCAGCAAAAGCAACAGACAAAAACAATCATCGAAGTCTGGCCTGCTGAAAATGCCTGGGAAACAGAAGCAGATGAATATTGGCCGGAACAAAAAGAATTTACGGAAGAAAAAAGATATGCTGTATCCCCAGAACTAATGCTCAAAGCAATGAAATCCGCAAGAGAACGCCACATCTCCATCATTGGCATCTATCATTCCCACCCAGACTATCCAGCCATCCCCTCAGAATTTGACCGTACCTACGCCTGGCCAGAATATTCCTACATTATCCTCTCAGTGGAAAAAGGTAAAACTGTTGACTTTCTAAGTTGGTCTCTTGACGATAATCATCAATTTCAACCAGAAGAAATTATTAAAAGATAAGCAATAAGGTATGTAGCAGGTTTAATGTAGATAATTTTAGGAGTTGTATTATCCCAATATGGGAAAGTGAATCAATTTACTAGAGTGGGCTGCACCTGAAATTACGCTTGTGAACTGGAAGACTCCCAGTTTGAAGCAAGAAATAAACATCAAGACTAGCATTACCAGGTTTGACCTAACTTTGCTGGAATTGTTTACATTTTGTACAGTAGAAAACCTCACATAATTTATCTAAGAAATTTTTAGACCTAAATTGTCATGTTAAATCCGAATCTGGAACAAATCCAGTTAAATACAGAAGAGTATCAACGTTATTCGCGCCACCTAATCCTACCAGAAGTAGGATTGGATGGTCAAAAACGTCTTAAGGCAGCTAAAGTTCTATGTATCGGTACGGGCGGTCTTGGTTCTCCACTATTGTTATATCTAGCAGCAGCAGGAATTGGAAATATTGGAATTGTAGATTTCGATATTGTTGATCATTCCAATTTACAACGACAGGTAATTCATGGTACTTCTTGGGTGGGTAAGCCCAAAATTGAATCTGCTAAAAATCGGATTCACGAAATTAACCCTCATTGTCAGGTTGACCTTTACGAAACTAGGATAAGTTCTGAAAATGCTCTAGACATTCTCAAGTCTTATGATGTGGTTGTCGATGGTACTGATAATTTCCCGACTCGTTATTTGGTTAATGATGCTTGTGTTCTGCTGAATAAACCTAATGTCTACGGTTCTATTTTCCGTTTTGAGGGTCAGGCAACGGTCTTTAATTATGAAGGTGGACCGAACTACCGCGACCTTTACCCCGAACCCCCGCCCCCAGGAATGGTACCTTCCTGTGCAGAGGGTGGTGTGTTAGGAATTTTGCCAGGAATGATTGGAGTTATTCAAGCGACGGAAACTATCAAAATTGTTTTAGGTCAAGGTACGACTTTGAGTGGTAGATTATTACTTTATAATTCCTTAGACATGACTTTCCGGGAATTGAAACTGCGTCCTAATCCAGTACGACCAGTTATTGAAAAGTTGATTGATTATGAGCAGTTTTGTGGCATTCCTCAAGCTAAAGCACAGGAGGCAGAAAGTAAGATGGCTATTCCAGAAATGACAGTTCAAGATTTGAAGCAATTATTGGATAGTGAGGCAGATGATTTTGTCTTAGTTGATGTGCGGAACCCCAATGAATATGAAATTGCCAAAATTCCTGGGTCTGTTTTAGTACCATTGCCAGATATTGAGCAGGGTTCTGGTGTGGAAAAGGTTAAGGAATTAATGAATGGTCATCGTTTAATTGCTCATTGTAAGATGGGTGGGCGATCGGCTAAAGCTTTAGGTATTCTGAAGGAAAATGGTATTGAGGGTACTAATCTCAAAGGTGGAATTACTGCCTGGAGTCAGGAAATAGATTCTTCTGTGCCTCAGTATTAATTTATAAGTAGGAAGGAAGAAGGTAGAAGGAATAAAAAAGCTAAAAGTTATATCAATTGCGATAATTAAATTAGTTAGAAAAAATCTTCTTCCTTCTCACCCTGATCTACTAATCGATTTTGAATAACAGTTTCAAAAATTACTCTTATTTTTGGTAATTAGGGGATATCTTGGTTTGGCAATGCAGGAAAATTACATTTGATGGTTTTTAATATTCCCTGATTCCTTACATTGTGAATCAGTCGGCTTCCCTACTCTACTATCTTTTTAATAGTCTCTAGTATTTTGACTCAATATTGATTAATATCAAGTCTGAATTAATTAGTCATAACAACAATTTTCTTCTCTTTCAAGAGAGTATCTTTTCAGAGGAAATGCTGTCAAACAAATTTAATTTTCCCCTGCTCCCTACTCCCTGCTCCCTACTCCCTACTCCCTACTCCCTACTCCCTACTCCCTACTCCCTACTCCCTACTCCCTAATCCCTACTGCCTGTTCCCGAAAGTTTCTATTCTGGGTATTCAAAGAGACATATATAATATAAGGTAAAGTCTGAGAATTTAATTTTTGAGTAGGAGAATCTTAAGTATTTTCTTCCCAAGCAAAATTCAATTTATTGTTGATCCCTAGCAATTGTAAAGGTATTTTACATTTTTATAATATTAGACTCAAAATCGGTAATTATGGAAGCAGGGAGAAAAGGTAAGGCTTCCCTAAATGAATCGACTGGAGGTGAAAGTCATGGTTTTAATTGCACCACAGGCTAAACAATCAAAATTAACTTACAATTTTAATCAACAACTTATGAGTGATCAAGTTTCAGAGAAAGAGGCTACCATAAATAAGCATAGAGCTTGCCAAGATGAGGTAATAGTGGCAAGTTTCTTAGCAGAACTACCTGTAGTTTTAGCATCTCTAGAAAGTATTTCTGAGAAAAGGGATTTCAGGAGATAATGTCAATTAATGTGAATAACTGTGAGTAAAGAACGAGATAAAATTTATTTTTGATCAAAGTTATTTTGCAATATAGAGTCAACATTAATCCCAATAAATTACCAGATTTTCTGAGAAAATTGTGAATCTTTGAAAAGTCTGGTATTTCTGTATTTTGTAATAGATATGGCAGGTGGCTCTTGCCTATCTACAGTCCAGATTAAATTTTGCCTGTTGATTTTTGGCTCTCTTCTGAAGTGAAAATAAATCAACCCGATCGAGGTAAGCATTTAGATATCAGCTATCAGCTAATTACCTTTTTCAGAGGAATTATTATAAAAACATTGAGAGAATTATCTGACCACAGATCCCTGAAAATTATTCCTATTTCCCATCTCCTAATTCTGATACTCTAGTTCAATGCTTTTTGTTGAATGCTAATAGCTGAATTCTTACCGATCAATTATTATTTGGGTTCAGACCAAACTCCAGAAAATATATTTTTCACAGCAATTGAAATTCGTTCAATATCTTCTTTTAAAAGTGGTGGCCACATAACTCCTTTTCGTCTGCCTACTTCAAATAATTTCAAGCTTTCCATTGCCAATAAATATAATCCGGCAACTAATTCTCGGTCTAGAAGAGGGTCGCCTTGTAATGTTTCAAAAGAAATTTTTAGAGCTAACAAAATATTAGTTACTTGACCGGGAATAGGAGGTTTACCTTGGTCGAGACGCATGAGAAAGGCATCTGGGTTAATTTTAGTTTCTAGGGCAGTTCCTTGGTCAATGAGAAATTGACGGGCGGTTTCATAATCCATATTAAAACTAGAGTTGTCTTGATAATATTAATTTTAGTAGTTTCTGATTTACTCTGATAAAAATTTTCACAACCAATTTAGGATTGCTATATTTCATTTAACCAGGTTTCCAGGGCACTTTTGAGATTGGATTGATTTGGTGGGAAACCTCTAAGGGGGGGTTCCAGGGGTGAGTCGGTTAACCAGGCAATATGGATAGCGTTAGTTAGTTTGTGACAAAAGGCAACTGTTTCTGGGTAGGGGTCCCTTTTGTAGAGGATAAGGGAGAGGTGTTTGGTGTGGAGGTGGTTTTTGATTTTGGGGATAAGGCGTTTGAGTTGGGGAGCATTTTTTATTTCTGGAATGTTATCGTCTTTGGGATAAATGGTTTGATGGATTTGATTGTAGATTTCTTGAGCGATCGCTTGTGTGTCGGTTTCGTCTTTTAAAGGAGAGGCGTTGATAAAAATGGGGTGGGTTTTGGTGGTTGGTTGGAGTTGTTTGGAAATGTCGATGATTTGGTTTTCTAGGTTTTGGATGATGGAATTATTGGAGTGCCAGGCGTGGTAAAAGTCTGGGTAGGTCATATTTTGGGAACAGTGCCAGAGAAGTTTAAATTTTGATTCTATTGTGGATGATTTTAAGAATGTATTAATATCAGGATTAATATGACATAGATACATATGATCATATTCATAATCACTAGGATTCTTATCTAAAAAACTACCTTGTAAATAAGTGACAACTTCTCTCATTTTAGAATGAGTCAAAATCTCTATGTAATCATGTACGAAATTGTTATTAAAAATTTTAACTAAAGTGTCAACTTGTATGGAATTACCTTTGTCAATCTTTCCTAAAATTTTAATTGCTTTACTAATTTCTCGACATCCAGAAGAAATAGAAGAATCAAGGCATCTGATTAAAATCTTGATTGCTATAGGTTTACCTTCTGGTATTTCAGCAAGTACCTCTGCTATTTGAATAATTATTTCTTGTTGAATAATTATTTCTTGATTAGAAAACTTATTTTCTATAGCTTCAATTGATTTTATTAAAGTATTACATTCTATAGGTTTACCTTCTGGTATTTGACTAAGTATTTGTGCAAGTATAATGATGGTTTTCTCATCATTAGAGGAGTTAATTAGTTGAACAAGAGTCTCTATAGCTTCAATTGATTTTATTAAAGTATTAATTCCTATAGGTTTACCTTCTGGTATTTGACTAAGTATTTGTGCGATTATAATTATAGTTTGCTCATCATTAGAGGAGTTAGTTAGTTGAACAAGAGTCTCTATTAATCTTCGATAGGATTTACCAAGCTCAATTAAGCTATCAGCAAATGATTTGTTAGAGAATTCTTTCTTATTACTAGGGTTTTGGATAAATTTTTCTATTGCTTTGAAGACAAGATTATCATTCTTAGCAATTTTACATAAAACTTGAGCAATCCTAGATTTGTCAGTATACTTAGTTGTGTAAGATTCATTGCTAAACGGTGAACCTAATTCTTCAGGGATGTTAATGATCTTAATTAAACCTGAAACAACTAACTGATAATATTGAGGTGTTCCTATTAAAATTTCTGATATTTCACAGACCCTAGATATATACAAAGAATTTTGGAGAGAATTTGGATTTTCTACAACCTTTTGAAAGAAATCAGCGATAACAGGAAGAGTAAAAGTCTTATCTTGATCTAGTTTATTTAATTCTAAAGCAGCATCAAAGCGTAAATTTGAATCATGTGTTTTTTCAATTAAATTACTTAATTCTATAATAATTAGAGAAGAATAATTTTTAAACTCAGATGATAACTCTTTATCGTCAGGAAAAAACCATTCTTCATCGGTTAACATTTGTGCTATGCACAAAAGAACATTAGGATCTGTTTGAAGTACATTAGTCAAAGCTGTGATAGCTAATGGATTATATTTACACATTCTTAGCAAAACTTTTAATAGATCTTCTATATAGTTATGAATATCAGCATATAAAAAAATGGAAATAATTTTAGGAATAATTATAGGATTATGTTTGTCAATTTTTGCCAAAGCTTCTACGGCAGTTATCACAAGATAAATATCGGAGTTATTTTTAATGAACTCTATTAAAAATTTTATAGCTAATTGATTACCTACAGAAAAATATCCCATAAGCTCAATCAATGCCCTGTCCTCATTTTTAGACAATAATTCTAATAAACAATTTGTGATATCAATACTATTTATTTCTATTAATACATTGTTTGTGTTGAAAAAATTAATCATATAAATTATATCATTTCTACCATCATAAAATTCTAATTTAATTAACATTGCTACAATCTTCAGATAATTATGATTGTACTTATCAATTTGAATCAACCGTGATGTAATCAAATTTCCTCCCCGCCTATTTGGAAATTGATACTTTTCATATAAATGTTTATATTCAGTAGCTAATTCCATCAAAAATTCACCTTCTTTAGCAAAATTTATATTTAAAAGTGCTATTTTTGCTGCTTCAAAGATGGGTTTGTTGAAATTAACCCAAGAGTGAGTTTTATTATCAAAGCAACCATAAGTCCATTTAATAAGTTGTCTAACAATTTCCTCAACCTTGGAATAATTTTGAAATTCAGCAATACCTAATGCTCCTAAGAAATAAGCTCTATACCAATAAAAATTTCCACAACCATCATCAAACTCAACTAATGCTTTAATCAACTCTTCTTTCTCATCTTTTTCCACATCACAATCATCTCGCCCTAACCATAACAAAAATACTTCCTTCCACTGTGACTCAAAAATCCGATAAGTTCCCCTATCGGGATTTTCAGGAATATGATTTAAGAAAAAATAGCGATCGTCTATATTTATCGCTGCAAAATATTCTTGAAATGTAGGATGGAAAAAAGCATAAACCTCTTCATCAGGATTTTCTTCAGCTACCCCTACTTTATTTAACCAACCTAACTTCATTACCAACTTAAATAGTGGAGTATCAACATTACCTAAGACCTTACAAACTTCCCGATGAGTTAACCGAAATCTAGAAGAATTTTTATCTATTGCCTTAACTGCTAATTCTCCTAAAGCAACTTCCAATTTTTCCCTTGCCTCTGACTTAGTAGCAAAAGGATAGGGTTCCCATTCTTTCCACTCATAAAAAACTTCAACAAATCTTTTATATAATCCTGCTTTTGTCTCAGGCAAACTCCCTTGCCTTTTTTGCCAAAACCAACATAATAATGTCAACCGCAAAGGATTTTTGATTAAGTCTCGAATCCTTTCTTTTCCTGATTTTTCTAACTCATTTTGTATGTTTTCCCCTAACTCCAAATTTTTAATAAACCATTTACAAATAAATTCCTTAACCTGCTCTGAATTAAAATCTAAATTACGATAAGCATCAAAACTTTCCAAATAATTTTTACCAACATCCCAAACATTCAAACGACAAGTCAATATTATTCGTGCTGAAGCAACCCAACCAGATATTTGATAGTTGATAAATTGCAAAGGATTTTTCACTCCCATTTCATCAACACCATCTAACAGTAACCAGACTCGCCCTTGGTTAAATAATTCAACTAAAGCATCTTCCAGATCGGGAGTAACTCGCCCTACTTTCAAAGCATTTTTTAACCAGACTTTTGACAAATAATCTTCTATACTTTTCTCCTGCAAATCTGCCAGAGAAATCCAAATCGCCACATCTTCAGTTTGTGCAAATATCCAATCAGCTATTGTCTGTAACTTGGTAGTTTTTCCAGCACCAGGTTCTCCAATAATTGCAATTTTTCTACCTTGACTTTTCGGACTATTTCCTTGAGCGAGAACTTCTGTAAAAAACTCACTTTGCTCAAACTCTCTAGTAACTTCGTATTCGTTAGATTCTCCATCTGTGGGAAAATTTTTATTGATTTTTTGTTGTTTTTTCCTTTCCATTAATCCGAGACTGATACAAACATCTTTGTACTCGAATGTTGTGCCGTCTATATTTGTAAGAGGGTTAGTTGTTAAGCGTTGTTTTTGAGCAGAGATTAATATTTCTTGGCAAACTTGGCGAGAATTATTGAGCAGTTTTTCAACAGCTTCAGAGTCATTAATCTTTGATTGAAATGTATCAGTAGGTGGATACCAACCCTCAACAATATCCGCAGGATATAAGTCTAAAACATTAGCGATCGCTTCAACTTTTTCTTCTCCAATTTTATATTTACCATTGCCCCAATGAGGATTAAAAAATCGTTTGACTATATCAGTATCTACATAAGCTTTTTCAGCAATTTGTTCATAATTAGTAAAACCTTTATTAGTCTTAGCTTGTTTTAGTTTTTTAACTCCTTCTCCACTAGCTAAAAAGCCACGCCTTCTTTTTTCTTGATTCATTATTTTCTAATTAATTTAATTCAGACTACTAATATTTTAACTAAATTTAAAAATAGTGAAAAGTGCAGATAAGTGCAAATAAGTGATTCAATTTTCGTACTTACTATCCCTGTTCAAAAATATTTAATCTCTATATTCTCAAATCATAGAGTTCAAAAACAACAAATTTTATGCAACAAACCAAACAACTACCACATTATTACGCAAAACCAACATGGGAAAATAACATCGGATATCTCGTAGATTCTCGTGGAAATCGTCTCCCAGGAATTACAAGCATCCTGGAAACTACCAAACCCAAAACAGAAAAACAACGCCTAATTAACTGGCAAAAAAAAGTAGGCAAAACTCAAGCTAACCAAATTTCTCAAACTGCTAGAAAACGTGGCATTCTCATCCATAAACAAATCCAAAATTATCTCCAAAATAAACCCATATCCTGTCCCCCCACTATCGAAACATATTGGGATAAAATTTTACCTTTCTTAGAAAACATTCACGAAATTAAACTCCTAGAAGGCCACGTTTTCCATTATTATGAGGGTTACTCCGGCAGGGTGGACTGTGTTGCCAGTTTCTACAATATTCCGTGCGTCATAGAATTTCAATCTGCTAATCGAATCAAACCTCTTGCTGACGAACCGTTACAACTGGCAGCTTATTGTGGGGCAATTAATCGTCAATATGGCCTCAGACTCAACAACGCTTTACTAATAGTGACCACTCCCCAAGAAACTAACGCCACTTGGTTTGAACCAGATGAAGTTATGAAATATTGGCACCAGTGGCAACAACGAGTAGCGGATTTTTGGCAATTACAGGGTGTAGCATGATTTACCACTTTTGTATCCTTTTGTCATCTTTGTTAAGCTGGATTTAGTAGTCTAAGTATTTCTGAAGAAAAATTAATTAATCCTTTTGCCCATTAAAGGATAAAAAAGTCTATTTATTCTATCTGTGGGTTTTATCAGGATTTATTTTTCATCCTTCTGAAAATTTATTTAGAACATTATTAGGAACAGTTACCTCTCTCTCTAGAGATTTTAATAAGCTGTTCCAGCTACTGTTTTTTTTTGCAGAAAAATTAGTCTATTTCTAGACCCCCATTAAATTCAACTATGGTTAAATTTTTGCTTGTGATTTTCTTAGTAAATTTACTGAACAAGGATAATGAATATGAATCACCAACTCAGTCTAGTGCTTCAAAATGACCTAAACATTGAAAAATTAGGTTCTATTTCCGCAGTACATAATCCTAAAGATACTAATCATTTAGAACGCCGACAACAACAACGTGCTATTAGTTTACCCATGATTAAAGTTGCTATAGTTTATGGAAGTAGACAATTTAGTTATGGAGCTGTGACTTATACTTTGACGGATAAAAATTTACGCAGAACTCCTTATAGCAGATTTATAGATGTACTGCGGGGATTGAGAGTTGTCTGTGTTAATGGGTTACCAAATCCTAAAATTATGACCGCTTATTGGCATAATAAAACTAAGCGAAAAGTTCACAGATAGCTATCTATACTGTAATTTATTGAGTAAAAAATTGGGTAAATTTGATGATTTGGTAAAACTCGCTTAAATGGTGTTAGTTAAAAATAATTTGGCAAAATACAAATTCTACCATGCACCACTTTTGCGAGTACCATATTGTAATATTATCTTGGTGAATTTGCGGTATAATACTAAATCTTCCACAATATTTGCTACATTTCCTAAAAAAAGCTTTTAGCTGGTAGGTGTTATGGAAGAAAAATAGACTCTAAAATTTAAGATTTTCAACAATTAATAATTAATTCTTATCTCTTCTTATAAAGAATAGGATTGGGCTAAAAAGAATTTTTTTCTCCATGAATGTAGAGGATTGATACCTTGATTTTTCGGTAATAAATTAAAGTAATAAATAAAAAACTGCATAACCTTATCATAGAATAACTAATTAAGCACCATTACAAAATTGTTTACCTACGCTAATTTGATGTGAGCCATACAGTCTGACAAAGTGTTTCATTAATTCAGGTAGCATCGGTATTGTAAGGTAAGGAAGAAGGAAGAAGGAAGAAGGAAAAAAGGTTTAAAAGCTTGGAAAAACTTAAATTTCCTGTAGATATTCACCCTAGCTTTTACGCAAACGATAACAGCGGACATGATATCACTTGCTTTCGTTGATGGCCTACTGATGATTTGTCAAGTGCTTGAAGAGTAGCGTTGCGTAGCAATATCACTCCGGGTAATTATTTTTCTTCCTCCTCTATTATAAACAAACGATGCTACCGGAGATGATATCAGGGTTTTCTAGTATCGGCAATCTAAATTGATCGCAACCGATTTATATTAATTACCAGAAACTTTGCTATATTTTTATTTTCTCTTTCTAAATACTATCTGTTGGAGTGAATGCTGGGTATTTGGTAACTTTTGTTAGGAATGAACGTTATTTTTTTTATATTCTAATACCATTTCTGATAGCGTAGGTCCTCTGTAAGAGGCATAGTAATATGATGTGCCCCCTCCGGGGGAGCTACGCTAACGGATAATCACTTATAATAAAGTTTTTGTTTGTAGTAGAGCTTCAGCCAGAACTGTAAATAGGGCTGAAGCCCTACTACGAACTGTAATTATAATAACTATTTAACCGTTAGCGTAGCTCCCCCGAAGGGGGCACATAATATAATGCTATATTTGATTGCCATCTCCCCACTCCCCATCTCAAGGATATATAGCAAACTTTTTGAGATTTGGTATAAGTATAGCATAGCAGTAATTTTTTTTAAATTGGTATTAGTTATGATAAAAATTCGTTCTCTAGTGCTACCAGAGAACGAAAAATAATTATCCAGTTGGAGGAAAGATGTTAAAACTCCACACTTAAGATCAAGGTTTGATTTACTATTTTCCTTTATTAGCAAAATAGGTATCAAAAATTGCTTTGGCAATAGGAGCAGCTCCTACCGAACCATAACCACCACCTTCAACTGCAACCGCTACAGCAATTTCAGGATTATAAGCAGGTGCAAAACCTATATACATTGCATTATCAGGTTGCCCGGGAAGTTCCACTGTACCTGTCTTACCCCCAGATAATGGAATAGTACCATCATTTAACCGCCGAGCAGTACCCTTCCTGACTACATCAATTAATCCTTCCCGCACTGTATTAATAGTTGCAGGTTTTAACCCAGTCTTGATTGATTTAGTAGCAGCAGTATTAGTTTGAGAAGCCAATAAATGAGGCTGTACTCGATACCCACCATTAGCGATCGTACTTACCATGACTGAAGATTCTAAAGGTGTCACTAAAACCAAACCCTGTCCTATTCCCATCGTCACAATATCAGCAATATGCCAAGGTTCCCCGTACATTTCTTCTTTTTCCTTGGGAGTAGGGATTTGACCATGATTACCATCTAATCCGAATAGTTTTAAGTCAATACTGCCACCAATACCTAACTCTCGCCCCCACTTAGAAATTTGTTCTGGACCAGTTTTTACACCCACTTGATAGTAAAATGTATTGCTACTGTAAGCTAAAGCATCCCGAAAACCAATTACTCCATAACCGCCACTATGCTCATTAAAGGTGATACCACCAATAGTGACAGCATTGTAAGTTCCAACTTTGGAGTTAGGAGAATATTTACCAGACTGGAGTGCTGCCACAGAAGTAACAGCTTTGAAAGTGCTGCCTGGTGGATAACCCTGGAGAGCACGATTCAGAAAAGGTTTGCTTGCACCTTGGAGACGTTGCCATTTTTCCCTTGTCATTTGGCCAGCGAATATACTGGGGTTAAATGTAGGTCCGCTTGCCATTGCTAAGACTTCCCCTGTTTTAGGGTTAATGGCAACTGCAGCACCCCTGCGATTTCCCAGTGCTTTTTCTGCAGCTTTTTGGATATCGAGATCGATAGTTAATTTTACTGGTTTGCCTGATGTGGGGTTTTCTACTCCCAACTCTTGAATTTCGTTACCTTTAGCATCAACTTCAATCAAACGATTACCCCAAACACCTTCCAATGCAGAATTTGCTGAACGTTCGATTCCCATTTTTCCCACGATCATTCCCATTGGGTATTTGGGGTTAGCGATTAATTCTTCTTTGGTTGCTTCGCCAGTGTATCCAATTAAATGAGCTGCTAGACTGCCATGAGGATAGTGACGAAAGTTTTCAGTACGAAGTTCTACTCCTCTTGTCTCACCAGCTTTTTCTGCTAATGCTACAAAAGTAGAACGATCTATATTTGAGGTGATTCTGACTGGTAAGGGGGAGTTATAGCCAGTTGCCTCTAATTTGTTGATAATATCAGTAGCTGGAATGTCTAAGATTAGACTAAGTTCCGTTGCCATCTCCAACCATTTTGTGGGTGTGTATTCTTGAGGCCATAAATATACAGAACGAGAGAGACGGTTACTTGCTAATATTCTGCCTTTGCGATCGTAAATTGTACCACGACTGGCTGCTACTGGCATTAGGCGAATGCGGTTGTTTTCTGCACGTTCCCGGTTATATTCTCCCTGAACTAATTGTAATTGCACTATACGATAAGCATTGATTCCAATAAAGTTGGTAATCACTAGCATCATGATGAATGCTTGCACTAACCTATGATGTTTCGATCTAGTTTGTTCTACTGTGCCTCTGCCAAGGTAGGGAAATTTGGAATATAAGCCAAAATCTTGAGTCATTTTTACTGTATGAGTGTTTTATCTTTATTTTTCTTTGCACCCTGCTTTTCCTCCGGAAGATTAACCACTTTTTGTGTATATTTTTTATGTGGTGAATTACCAATTATTTAATTATATATTTTTGCCTCATAGTTCGTAGTATAGATTACGACATTTTCACATTAACTAAAAGTGTATAGTTACTCAATATTTTAACAAAAACAAACTTTTTCTGAGAGCAAGTTTGACAGAAAATTAAATTTATTCAACTACGATAAAACCATTAAATGCATACTTCAACAAGAATGTTACAGGCTATTTCATGTAAGTTTGCTACAGTGATTCTAGTAAATTGCCTCAACAAGAATTAAAACTTTATTCTATACTTCAATAACTATTTAAAAATCTAGTGCTACTGTACATCATAAACCTATAATTATCTCTATCAATAAGCTTGAGTAAAAATGGTTTTATTTTAATTTTTATTTGACTAAAAATAGAAAATGAAGACAAGACAATACTTAACTTTTATTTCTGCTAACTTAGTCCGACTAACTCCTGACTTATAAGCAGTCGCCTAAATATTTATAACAAAAATTTATCAAGTCTGGTATTTAGATGTCTACAGAAAATAAATAAGTTTTTTCTTAAAATACCTGAGAGATATTACAACTAAATTAAAGCTGTTTATAAACTCACATTATTAATCTTTTTTCATGCTTAATACCAATTATGTGAAAATATCTTACCGAATAATAATTAATTATTAATTATTAATTAAATAATTCAGGTTCAAAGCCTCCTCTTTCAAGAGGAAAAAAGGGGTCGAAAGATGGCTAGGTTTCCCGCTCTTGCAGAGCCGCTAACGCTTTTCATGTCGGCGACAGCCGAAGTGCGAAGTTGTGCGCCAGCTAAACGCCATATCCAATCTCCCCTTGAGAAGAAATAATATTTCCTTATATTCAATCAAGAGCGGTTTTAACCAGAGGTAATTATCAATTATCCATTATCAATTAATGAACTCTTATAGGAAATGTTTTGAAGTTGTAGATGTCCACTATCATTTATCTATACGAAAATGGCTATAAATAGGGTTTAAAGATCAAATGTTCAAGCATTTACAGATAAAATTTTAGCTTTTTTGACTATTTAAAAATACAATAAATTAGTTCTAAATAGCTTATAAATTTAGTATTTTGGGTTAACGTGAGGCAAAAAAAATTAAGGGATAATTCTTTCTGATACTTTATCTAAATTCCCCATTATTCCTGACTTCTGTACGAGCGATTTCCTACGGAATGCCAACACAAACGCGACATGAAAAGCGTTTGCATAGAATTCCGATAGGAAAGCTTTGCAGAATGCAAAACGTGAATCGCCCTTACTACTCCTGGCGACTAGCCTCACCTATAAAACTTTTTCAGCAAATGCTAAATATACCTTTTAAGTGACTAGGCAAAATTAATTACTTAATTTTATTACCTGTGATTTTTACAAAATCAGTTTGTTCAGCACCTAGAGTGTGTGTAATTAATTTTGCATAATATCATGTCCGGATAATTAGTGATAAAAAAATGTTCTCCTTTTTATACTTTCTTTCTCCCCTCTTGCCTCCTGACTCCTGACTCCTGACTCCTGACTCCTCCCTTCTCCCTTCTTATTTATAACTATTCAACCGGACATGATATAACTACTTAAGAGATTATCTCAATTTTGTAGGCTTTAACTTTACTATCAATTCCTGTAATATCAGTTCCTACAACAACAGCATAAGCTCCTAAATTCATAGCTTTTTTTGCCATTGTTGGAGAAGCAATACCCCCTTCACAAATTGCTGGCGTTTCCAAATTTTCTACTATCTGTTTTAACAGTTGAAAACCAGGGGGAATTTCTGTTTTTGTTAGCTCAGTATAACCATACAGAGTAGTCGCAACAAAATCCGCACCTGTTCCTGCTGCTAGTTTTGCTGCTTCTATAGTATCTACATCTGCCATTACAGCTTTTCCTAACTCTTGATGAATTTGGGTAATTAATGTGGCTAAAGTTTCTTCTCCAGGACGTTCTCTGAGAGTAGCATCAATAGCAATAATATCTGCTCCAGCTTCGGCGATCGCTACTGCATCCGAAAAACGAGGGGTAATATAAACTTCACATCCTGGTATTTGTTGTTTCCACAAACCAATAATGGGCTGAGTAATTCTCTGTCGCACTGCCCGAATATGGGATGGGGTATCTATTCTAACTCCCACCGCACCTTGATTTATAGATGTTTGTGCCATTGCAGCAATAACTTCTGGATGATGTAAAGGGGAGTCAGTGGGAGCTTGACAAGAAACTATTAAACCTTTGGGTAATAGTAGATTAGGATTTTTATTAGTCATAATCAAAGAATTATTTTGTAGTAATTAATATTGATAATTTTAGAGCTATTTGAAGTACAATAAAATAGTTTTTAGGATATTTTTATTCTAATTAGAATTGCTAAACTCACGAGATGGGTAATAAGCAACAGGGAAATAAAAACATAATAAAAAAGAGAAAAAAATGTTTAACTAGCTATGAGCTTTTCCTTTGGAATGCTACGCAAACAGAATTTAGCTGGAGCGCTAAAAATTCAAGAATAACAGTCCCCCACTATAGAGCAAAAAAATTAGTGGTGCGCTTTTTATGGGGATTTGTAGATGCGGAGCGACTTCTCTTTAGTCTAATTATACACCTTGAAAATGCTGACTGCTGAAGTGCTGATAACTGACTGCTACTTCAATATTTTAGAATTTCGGGGATTTATATTTTATTGTAAGAATAAATCATAAATTAAGATGTCACTGCATAAGCATAAATTTAGTATTATCTCTCCCTTCCCTCCTGGCTTTTATTAATCGACTATTAATTGGTGGTAGTCTGTATGTCAAAATATTTTTACTTCTGTAACCTCCGCTGAATTATATCTGTTATATTCTGTCTTCTAGCATCTGTTTGAATTAGTTAGTAATGCTATCATTTTACTCAATAAATATTCGAGATTAATTGGTTTAGTCAAACATTCATCCACACCCGCAGCATAATAATATTCCCGATTTATTTCTGTATTTAAATTAGTTAATGCCAAAATTTTAATATTTTTAGTGCTGCTTGTTGTGCATAACTGCTGAATAATATCTACACCATCAATTCCTGGCAAGTGCATATCTAAAATCACAGCAACAGGCTGCAACAAAATAATTTGCTCCACAGCAGTAGAGCCTTCTATTATCCAAACAACTTTTAATCCTGCTGCTGTCAAAATATCACAAATAATTGTGGCAATATCTTCTTCTTGTTCAATCAATACTACCGTACCTTGTAAGGATAAAATATTTGATGTACTTTCTCCTTTTTGTTTAAGTTTTTCATTTGCTAATTTCAGGGGTTGTGCTGGCAGTTTGACTGTAAAAGTAGAGCCAATATTTACAGTAGATTCTACTTCAATAATTCCACTATGAAGTTCAACTAATTGCTTGGTTAAAGCTAGACCTAAACCAGTACCACCTTGTTGACGATTATAAGGAGAATCTAGTTGTTGAAATTTCTTAAATAATAGTGGTTTTTGCTCTTGAGAAATTCCCATCCCAGTATCTTCTACTTGAAAAATTGCTGTTTCTCGATCTCTCATCACTTTCAGTCTAACATTTCCCCCACTAGGAGTAAATTTAATTGCATTGCTGAGAAGATTAAATAGAATTTGTTTAACTCTTCTTTGGTCAGCTGTAAATTTATCTAGCTCTGGACTTACATTCTGTTCAACAATTAATTTTACTTCATTTTGTTTGGCTTTTTCTCTAAAATTTTGCCAAAGTTCATAAGTTAGTTTAGACAAAGAAAATTCACTAATTTTTAAGACTGTTTTGCCTGCTTCTACTTGAGATAAATCTAGAATATCATTGATTAATTCTAGGAGATGTTCTCCACTATCATGGATTGTTTGTAAATAGTTTCTTTGCTTTTGTATTGGCATGATTTTTGCTCCCCTATTACCATAAGACCATTGTAAAAGAGTTGAAGAAATACCAATAACACAGGTAAGAGGGGTGCGTAATTCATGGCTCATTGTCGCTAAAAATTCACTCTTAGCACGATTAGCTGATTCGGCACTTTGAAGTGCATCATAAAGGTCTTGGGTTCGCTCAACTACACGTTTTTCTAAAGTTTGTTTTTGCCTTTGCAATTCTGCATATAATTGAACTTGATAAATAGCGATCGCTAGATGTTCTGCAATTTCTTTGAAAAATCTCTTTTCATTGTCTTGCCAATCTCGCTCAGAACTTTGATGGGCAATTAATAATCCCCACAATTTTTCATCAACTATAATTGGTACTACTAATTTTGCTTTGATGTGATG
Source organism: Dapis purpurea BLCC-M126 (assembly GCF_050015975.1). NCBI lineage: Bacteria > Bacillati > Cyanobacteriota > Cyanophyceae > Oscillatoriales > Microcoleaceae > Dapis > Dapis purpurea. Next base: position 43,418 of record NZ_JBNHER010000087.1, read on the forward strand.
TTGTCGCATCAATTCTAGTAGACAAGGAAATTTAGCATAAGCTATTTCGACATCAGGTATGGCATGAACAGAGCTTTTACTATATTTCATTCTAGAACTTTTAGGAGGAAAAAAGCAGTTTTCTGCCTCACTTAAACCTAATACAGAAGAAATTTCATTGGATGCCAAAGCTTCATACTTTACCGAGCCTTTTTCTTGATTTACTACTGTAATATTATTTGTTAAGAATAAAGGATGATTAAATTGGTAAATCAATAATCTATCAACTTTGAGAAAGTTTCTCACCTGTTCCACAGCAGTTGATAAAATTTCTGGTAATTCTAAAGTTTGGCGAATTTGAGTTGTAACTTGATTTAGGAGTTTTTCTTGTTCTATTTGTTGGTGTAGAGCTGTCTCAATAGGTTTACATACTGATGGATAATGTTGATTATTCAGCCCTGAATCTGATGATGATAATTGATTATTTTGTAGTAAATTAGTTTTTGTGACTAATTCATTATTAGGAGTATATATACCATGAATATTAACGGTTGAATCATTTATTGATAGTAAATTTGATAGATTAGAATAATCTTTTTTTTGTTTATTTTTTTTAGGATTTTCTAGCTGTAAAATAGAATCCATATTTTCCCTAGAAGTCAATAGTTTAAGTAATTTTAAGGTGAATTCGCTCTGAAGATTAGCATTATTGACTTTGAGATTATTTATTCTAGATTTAAGTTGAGATATAATTATTGATTGACTTTTGTCTTTCTCTAGTCGATTAATAATTTGGGATACAAAAACTTTAATTGCTTTTGGGTCAAAAGTTAAACCCACATTGAATTGTAAATTTTCCACATTTCCCCTTTTCAAGGGAAAGCTAAAAGAGTTAGATTGGAAATTATAATTTTTTTGTTTTTGTTCTCTTCTCTGGCTTTGATTGTTTGATAACTCCTTAACTACTTTGCCCCACAAAAGTCCATTAAACTCCTTTGAAATAACTGCTGTGAACTTTACCCCTGGGAACATCAGGTATTGAGTAGTGGCAAATATATCTTCTGTAATAACTATGCTTTCTAGACCTTGAGATGTCTGTTGTAATAGCTGACTCAATAGCTCAAGTGTATTCAAAGGCAAAGTTAAGCTTGGTTTTGCAGGTGGAAAACTGGGCATTTCCCTAGTTGTCTTGTATGAAATGGCCATAATACTATTCCGGAGCAGGACAGGACAAAGAGTATTGTTTGTGCAATCATCAAACACCGATTAGATTTTAGATTTTTGCACCTAACCGTAAATTAATCCAAGCTAACATATCCTCATAAAATATTTTTCATACAGCTTATTACTGATTAGTTTCAATGATTAACCTAACTCAGCTTACACTTAATTCTACTATTGGAAACTTGCCTTCCCACGATTTCCAAGTTAATTCTGCTACTTTAGGACGGATAGTAGCTGAAAAATTTAGACTAAAACCAGAATTACCGGGAGTTATTATTACTCAAAGTACACAAATGTTGGGTATGATTTCCCAAATCAGATTCCTGGAATATATGAAATTACCTGAAAAGAAAAAAGTTTATTATAGATGTCCTGTTCGTGAATTGTTAGATTTTCTCAATACTCCTCCCCTAGTTCTTTCTGAAAATTTTCAAATTAATGCAGCAGCTCTCACGGCACTGAATAGGCCAAAACAGTATGTTTATGAACCTATAATTATAGTTTTATCTAATGGCAACTTGAGATTGATAGATTTACATGATTTACTATTAGCACAATCAGAAATCTTACTAAACTTAGATAAAAAGCTACAAGAGCAAACAGAGAAATCTCAATCAGGAACCTCAGAATTATATCCAGAAGAAAATGATGATGATGAACCTACTGGTTTTCTCTTAGAGTCAAAACCCCTGATCAAAAAAATTGAACAGAAACTCAAACAGCAAAAAAATAAATCAAACAAGCAACCATAACAAATGCTTCATTTATAGCTTCTAATTTATTTTTTTTTCAATTAACTTCCGAATCAACTTAAATTAAGCAATAGTTATAAATTGCAAAGATGTAACCTGTATCTAAAATTTATCAAAAATACCAACATACATCAAAACTCGGAAATTATTATGGTAGCTTGGTAATTAAAAGTTATTTTATTCATAACCAAAATCAGAACTCAGGTATTTACATTAGTTTATAAATACAGTAGACTAAAATTAGGGTATAACTGAATATGAAGAGGTGCTAGGTTATTGGAATATGTAGAAGATCCCTCTGATAAATTACAATTTAAGCATAATAAGTAAGTCAACTATTCCTTAAACTAAAAATTACTAGCCTCATAGCTTTAATCATAAATTTATATCTGAATCAATTAAACTTAGGAGAAAGAGAATGAAGTTACCAAATTTTCTGATAGTAGGAGTACAAAAAGCAGGAACTACATCTATCTATGGATATTTAAAAGAACATCCCCAAGTTTATATGAGTCCAATTAAGGAAACAAATTTTTTTGCTACGGATTGGGAAAAACAGATAGAAAAAAAACCAGATACTGGCACAAGAAAAAGAATTAATAGCTGGGAAAGATACTGTGAACTGTTTATAGATGTCAAGGATGAAATTGCTATAGGAGAAGCATCTCCTAACTATCTTGCAAACTACGAAACTTCATCGGAAATGATTCAACGTTATGTTCCCGATGTAAAAATGATTGCTATACTAAGAAATCCGGCGGATAGAGCTTATTCTGATTATTTAATGCACCTTCGTGATGGAATAAATGCAGGAAAAGTTAGTTCTTTAAGCGAACAAGTTAAATTTCGTGCCGAGAGTTCTTCAACAATCAAGAAGGGATTATATTACACTCCAGTAAAACATTATTTTGATACCTTTGGTCAGGAAAAATTTAAAATTTTTCTCTATGATGATTTAACCAAAGATTCTTTAAAAATGATGCAAGAGATTTATAGATTTATAGGAGTAGATGATACATTTAATCCTGATACATCACAGCGCCGACAAGCTGCTGCTGTGCCAAAGAATAAAACATTAAATAATTTATTACAAACAAAGAATCCAATCAGAACAGCTATTTCATCAACTCTCAAGGTAGCAATGCCTTTGGAAATGCGACAGAAAATACGCTCTAGCTTAGTTAAATTCAATTCAGCAGGTAAAGAATTTAAACCTCTTTCTTCAGAAGAGCGTCAACTATTAACTGACTTCTACCGTGAAGATATTCTCAAGCTACAAGATTTGATTCAAAGAGACCTTTCATCCTGGTTAGTAGTTTAAATATTAAATTATAGAGATTAGGGAAGATGTGTTAGAGGATAGGGCAGAAGCCAAAAACATTTACCCCGTCAGTTGTACCACGTTAATAACTCAATCTTTTGTAATAGATAGAATGCTATGAATGTAGGAAATTACTCATTAATTTCCTATATTCATACTCCTGATAAATTATAATATTAGATTTGATTTTTCTCTCTCAGTGATTATATATACAATACATTTTTTCGAGATTTGAACAGTTGAAAAAAATTGGATTAATGGGAATAATTTAACTAAAAACACAGAGAGCATACCACCTTATCAATTAAGTCTATCACTATTTTTTGTAATTGGCATAAATGCTTTTACCTTTGTACTAACCAAATATTCTTCAATTATCCAAATGATAATATATTTTTTCTACTAATCTAATTATTCAAAATCTGTAAAATTACTGATGCTAAAGCCCTGGATACTACGATAAAATAATCTACAGGTACATTCAACGTTTTTCTGAAGCAGCAATATCAGGGAGCAATAAGCAACATATAGATGTACTCAACAGCAAGCAAGAAGCTTACTCTAAAATTCTCAACCTATAGAACCAATTAATACTAATTTTATTAAGTATGGTTACACATCACATAATGTTTCAAGAATGAAATTATATAATCTGGCAGGAGATAAGCAGTGTAATCTAAGTTGATGAAATTGGTATAAGAAGTACACAAATATTTGTGTACTTTGAGGGGTAAGACTCTAAAGAGAGGGGATGTTTTCTTGAGACTTAAATTTTACTGAATTAGTATAAGCTACCAAGAATATCGGAAAAATCAGAGATATAATTTGACCTCACAAACTTCCTCTATTTTACTCCCACTAATTGGAAATAAATGTGGATAATTTCCTTCCCAATTTGAGAATTTACAGTTTAAGCTTCTTATCCAGAATCAATATTTATAATCAGCAATTAAATTTTAAGTAGTCCTAGAGTAGGATAAAAATATCATAACTATTCAGTGACTCCCTTGTTCCCTGTTCTCTAATGCTTATTATTACTTCGTTACCACTACCAAATTTCAATATATAATAACCGTATTTTTGCCAAGCTTAAATATTGATTTGTCCTCAAAATAAGCATAATTACTAATATTAATATAACAAAAATATACTTTGATAAAATATAAAACTTGATGTCAAAATTTTTCTGATTTAATTACTATCAGGTTGTATTTAGGGAAAGATACCAAAAATACAAGATAATAGGCAATAAAAATGTTATATCCTGATAGTAAAATTCAGCCTCAATCTACATCTTTAGTTTTTATAGATGCTCATCTAGATAATTATCAATTTCTAGCTACAGGAGTAGTAGATGATGTAGAAGTAATTATTCTGGACCCTACAGAAAATGGCATAGATAAAATTACTGAGACATTACAAAAAAAAATAACTACCCAAAATAAAATAGAAGCAATTCATATATTTTCTCATGCCTGTCCTGGCAACTTACAATTAGGCAATACTTTTCTTAATCTAGACACTTTAATATCTGCAAAACAGCAAATACAACAGTGGAAAAAAACACTAAGTAAAACAGCTAATATTTTACTTTATGGTTGTAATTTAGCAGCTAATATAGGTGGAGAATTTGTACATCAACTAAGTCAAATACTAGGAATAAATATTGCAGCATCAGTTGATATAACAGGAAACAAACTTCTAGGAGGAAATTGGAATTTAGGATTTACTACAGGAAAAATTATTGCAGAAAATCCATTACAACCAGAAGTAATGGAAAGTTATAACAGTGTATTTGCTACTTTAACAGTAACTAATAATAATGATGATGGAGCAGGTTCCTTAAGAGAAGCGGTCGCCACCGCTCAATCAGGAGACACAATTGAATTTACCCCCAATTTATCTAATCAAACTATTACCCTAACTTCTGGTCAATTAGAAATAGATAAAGACTTAATTATTGATGGAATAAATGCTCAAAATTTAACCATTAGTGGGAATAATAATTCACGGGTAATAGACTTACAATTTACTCCAGAATTTCAAGCTACCAATCTGACCATTAAAAATATAACTATTGCTGATGGTAGAACTACTGCTGTAGATAAAGAGGGAGCTGGAGCAGGAATTCGTACTGAACAAAAAAGCACTTTAATTGTTGAAAATAGTAAATTTATTAACAATACAGCGGGAGGTTTGGGGGGAGGTGCAATTTATAGTGGATTTCAAAGTAATGCGACTATTATTAATAGTCAATTTGAAAATAATGATGCAAGTCAAGCACTTCGAGATACTTCTGGTCAATTGAGCGAACACGCTGGAGGTGCAATTTTAATTTGGAGTGAAAGTAATCTCACAGTAACAGATAGTGAATTTATAAATAATCAAGGTGTAAATGGTGGAGCAATTAATAATCTCCTGAGTAACTTAACAATAGAAAATTCCCAGTTTATTAATAATGACTCAACTCCTGGAAAAAATACTAATCATGGTTATGGCGGAGCAATTTATACTGATGGTGCTAGTAATAATGATGGCGTAACTTCTGGAACAATTAAAATTAGTAATAGTAGCTTTGAAGGTAACAAAGGCGCTGGTCAAGGTGGAGGATTATTTCTATTTGCCTATTCTCCCGATCAAATTATTGTAGAAAACAGTGAAATTATTAATAATCAGGTAATTTCTAACTCAGCGGGAGATGCTTTAGGTGGTGGACTGAGGGTAGGAAATGGAGAATTAACTATTACTAATACTACCATTGCTAATAATTTAGCTTTAAGTCAAGGTGGCGGTTTATGGGTAGGAGAAAATGCACCTACAGAAATTATTAATAGTACCTTCTCTGGAAATAGGGCAGAAAGTGAAGATGGTAATAGTGGTTTAGGAGGAGCAATACTTTTAACAAATAACTCCAATACTACTAATATTACTAACACAACTATTGCTAATAATTATGCCGGATTTCAAGGTGGAGGATTTTGGGGCGGTAACTCAAATACTACTCTAAAAAATACTGTTGTTGCCTATAATTTAGCTAACAATGGTGGTAATGATTGGAATATTAATCATCACACAGGAAATCAATTTAGTGATGGTGGCGGAAATATTCAATCTAATGAACTTAATCCTGATGACACCAAAGTAACAGCAGGAGTAACACTAGCTGACCCATTATTGGATGAGTTACAACGAGTAGATAATATTTTAATACATCCCCTATTAGAAAATAGTCCTGCTATTGATTCAGGTGTTAGTGGGGGCGCAGCAGATACCGACCAAATAGGTCAAACTCGTCCTGTTGATGGCGATCATAATGGTAGTAGTATTATTGATATTGGTGCTTTTGAGTTTGTTGCTGTATCTCTAGAACCTGAAGTTGTAAATAACCCACCTACAGATATATCTCTAGATAACAATACTGTGGCAGAAAATAGTGAGAATGGAACAGTGATAGGTACTCTAACTACAACTGACTCTGATGTTGATGATACTCATACTTATACATTATTAGATGATGGGGATGGTCGTTTTGTTGTGGATGGAGACCGAATATTAGTAGCAAATGGTTCTCTTCTAGATTTTGAAAATAATACAGCTCATACTATTACTGTTCGGACAACCGATGGTGGAGAACCCGCAGAAAGTTTTGAGGAACAACTAACTATTAATCTGACTGATGTGGATGAGACTCCGACTCCAAGCAATAACTCACCTACAGATATATCTATAGATAACAATAACATTACAGAAAATAGTGGTAATGGAACAGTAGTAGGTACTTTGACTACAACCGACTCTGATGTTGATGATACTCATACTTATACATTATTAGATGATGGGGATGGTCGTTTTGTTGTGGATGGAGACCGAATATTAGTAGCAAATGGTTCTCTTCTAGATTTTGAAAATAATACAGCTCATACTATTACTGTTCGGACAACCGATGGTGGAGAACCCGCAGAAAGTTTTGAGGAACAACTAACTATTAATCTGACTGATGTGGATGAGACTCCGACTCCAAGCAATAACTCACCTACAGATATATCTATAGATAACAATAACATTACAGAAAATAGTGGTAATGGAACAGTAGTAGGTACTTTGACTACAACCGACTCTGATGTTGATGATACTCATACTTATACATTATTAGATGATGGGGATGGTCGTTTTGTTGTGGATGGAGACCGAATATTAGTAGCAAATGGTTCTCTTCTAGATTTTGAAAATAATACAGCTCATACTATTACTGTTCGGACAACCGATGGTGGAGAACCCGCAGAAAGTTTTGAGGAACAACTAACTATTAATCTGACTGATGTGGATGAGACTCCAGCAAACAATGACAATACTGTTGGTACTCCAGGTGGTGATCGCCTCACCGGAACAAATGGTAGTGACACCCTTACAGGTTTTGAGGGTAACGATACTTATATTATTAATAACACTGCAGATATAATTATTGAAGATCCTAATGCTGGTATTGATACTGCTGAATCTAGTATTACTTATAGTTTGCCTAGCAACGTTGAAAACCTCATTTTTACTGGAGAAGGAGAAAATATTAACGGTACAGGAAATTCCCGAAATAATTATATTGCTGGTAATGACAGTAACAATAAATTAGGAGGAGCTAGAGGTAACGATACCCTTTTAGGAGTTGGTGGAGCAGATACACTTATTGGAGGTATTGGTCACGATATTTTGTTAGGAGGAGCAGGTGACGATATTTTACAAGGGCGGTTAGGTCGAGATCGCTTGAATGGTGGTGCTGGTAACGATACTCTGACTGGAGGTGCTAGTAAAGATAAGTTCATTTTTAATACTAACCAACCTTATCAAGCAGAGGATATTGGTACAGATACTATTACTGACTTCCGTCAAGATAGCGATAAAATTTTGTTAGACAAGGATACATTTACAGCTATTAATAGTTTGGCAGGTGAAGGTTTTAGTCTTGTTGAAGAGTTTGAAGTTGTTAGTAGTGATGCACAAGCAGAAACAGCAGTAGGAGTTATTGTTTATAATCAGACAAATGGTAATTTGTTCTACAACTCAGATGGTGTAGCAAATGGTTTTGGAGAGGGAGGTTTATTTGCTAATGTTACTAATACTCCTGCGTTGGAAAGTTCTGATTTTCAAATTAGATAGACATTTCTATAAATTAGATCGGTTAGTATTGGCAAAAAATACAAGTTTAGTAGGATTTTGGTGACCAAAACCCTACGATAGGGTCTTAATTATTCTGATATTTACCGAAATATTGTGGTTTAAAGCCTCCCCTTTTAAGGGGATAATAAATAAAAATTTTCCTGTTCGTCAATCCTCTTATTTTCGAGGAGAGGTAATTCTAAATTCTAAATTCTAAATTCTTGAATTCTCCCCTACTCCCTCACTCTCCCTAAAGAAAGTGTAGAAAAGTTTTTCTGAGCAACCTGAAGCGCAGACAAGAAAGAAAGGTTAATGGTTTTTCCATGATAATTGTGCAAACTTGTCCTCAAATTTGCAAATAAAGTATGACGTTGTTCTGAGTCCATTGCGATGTAGGGCGATAAGGTACTTAAAAGTGCTATATAATCATCAACTTTATAAGTTACTTCACAGATTAACTCTTCGGAAACCAAGTTTTGAAACTTACCAGAGTCGATAACTTTATTACCCATACCATTAATATTTTTTTGATGAGTGGCGATCGCTTCATATCCTTTTATATCTGGTGCATAAGTCTGATAAATTGGGTCTAATAATTTCTGATAAATTTCTTGAGTTGGTTGGGGTGGAGTATTCCAGAGCAATATTAAATATCCATCAGTTTTTAATGTTTCAGCAGTTTTGACATAACCAACTTCGGAGGATACCCAGTGAAAAGAAGTAGCAGCAAGCACTGCATCAAACTGGCTTTTTTCTAATTCCCATTCCTCAAAAGTAGTGTTGATGATTTTAACTTTTTCATAAGCAGCGCAGTTTCTCATAAGTATTTGACAAAATTCTGCATTGGGTTCGATGCACACCAAAGAAAAACCTAGCTCGGCAAAGGTAGTTGTTGCTGTTCCGGTAGCACAACCTATTTCTAAAATTTTGGCATTGGTAGAAAGTTGAGCTATTTCTACGGCACGTTTGACTAATTGTTCGGGATAACGAGGTCTAGTTCTGTTGTAAGCATCTGCTATTTGACCATACCATTTAGATTTTTGTTCTAGGTTTAGGTTTTGATACCAGTTATTTTTAGGAGAGCGATCGGGCATAATTTTGAAGTTAGAAGTTAGAAGTTAGAAGTTAGAAGTCAGAAGTCAGAAGTTAAAAATTGAATATGGATAAGGGTTATTCTAGCACAAGTAGGAAGATCAAAATTTTCTACCTTTATACTGTGACTATTTCCCAAAAATAAACAGGATAAATTAGCTGAAGTTATTGTCAGTTAAGCTATCTGAGCGAATAAATATTTTTTTGTGATGATATTCTGCCTTTGAAACCAGACTATATATAAATTTGTTTGCTAGGTTGCCTTGCAGTAGCTGGATTAAATTGAGTATCTATAAATTCCACCGGATGATAAGTATTAATCCACAGATGAGCACCACAATCTGCGGGTTCATAAGGTCGATAGACGATTTGGCAAGGACCGGGAATATATAAGTCATAACCATAATCGTTACGCTTGCCGTCCTTGACTGACACTACTGGTTTGAATTGCTCTGGAGGCTTACCCATATTGTCTTTAATATTGCTTTGATTAACATGAATCATTTTAGGCTTGGTAGATTTCTGCTTGCGCCAGATACCTTTCGGACCGCGCCGAGCGGGAATTATTCTAGGCATTCCACTCGAAGATACTGGAATTTCCCAGAATCTACCATTTTTCTTAGCTCCTTTGACTCTTCCTTGAGCTAGTAAAACTAATAAACGTTGACGGGAGATACCTAATAAAAAAGATGCGCGTTTAGTACCCATGATTTTTTTTTCAACTGTTGGACAATAGTTAAATTTACTTAAGTAGTATAAATAATTTTGAGTAAGTTACCTAAAAACAAATATTAGATGAAATTATTGCTTTTGTCTAGCTATTTTTCTAGAGATGTCTATTGTTTTTCGGAGAAATGGTTACGGAAAGTCGAAGTTTGCCTTTGTAGCTATAGCTTATAAAATTATGGTAAAAATTATTTTATTGAGCTATGACTTCTCCTAAAACAAATCGGCGGAATTATATACCACAGCATTTTCAAGAAAGAATACAAGAAGCTAAAGATAAAAAGCTGAAGAAATTAGATTTAAGTAATGATTTATTTATCAGAGATGATGAAAAATTAACTGAAATTCCTACTGAAGTTTGGGAGTTAGAGCAGCTAGAAGTATTAAATTTAAGTGGTAATCAATTAACAACTATTCCAGAATCAATCACGAAATTAATCAATTTAACTAGGCTTAATTTAATTGGTAATCAATTAACGACTATCCCGGAATCAATAACTAAACTCACTAATTTAACTGGGCTTGGCTTAAGTTATAATCAATTAACAGATATCCCAGAATCAATCAGTAGACTCACCAATTTAACTGAGCTTGATTTAAATGGTAATGAATTAAAAAATATCCCACAATCAATCAGTAGACTCTCCAATTTAACTAAACTTGGTTTAAGTGGTAATCAATTAAAAAATATCCCACAATCAATTTTTCAACTCACCAATTTAACTGAAATTGGTTTAAGTAGAAATCAATTTAAAAGCATTCCGAAATCAATTTCTCAACTCACCAATTTAACCGTACTTGGTTTAAGAAGCAACCAATTTAAAAGTATTCCGGAATCAATTTCTCAACTTACCAATTTAACCGTGCTTAGTTTAGGTAGTAACCAATTTAAAAGCATTCCGGAATCAATTTCTCAACTCACCAATTTAACTAAGCTTGATTTAGGTGGAAATCAACTCCAAAGTATCCCAGAATCAATTTCTCAACTCACCAATTTAACTGAGCTTGATTTAGGTTTTAATCAATTCAAAAATTTTCCAGAATTAATCACAAAACTCGCAAATTTAACTAAGCTTGATTTAATAAGTAATCAATTAACAACTATCCCAGAATCAATCTCAAAACTTATTCATTTAACTGAGATCTATCTCGGAGAAAATCAATTAAAAATTTTTCCAGAGTCAATAACTAAAATCAGCAATTTAACTGAGCTTCGTCTCAAGAGAAATCAATTAAAAAGTATCCCAGAGTCAATAACTAAGTTCAACAATTTAACTCATCTTGATTTAAGTGATAATCAATTAAAAATTTTTCCAGAGTCAATTTCTCAACTTACCAATTTAACTCATCTTTATTTACATGATAATCAATTAACAACTATCCCAGAATCAATAACTAAACTCACTAATTTAACTTTTATTTATTTAGTAGATAATCCACTCGAAACTCCACCAATTGAAATTGCTAAAAAAGGGATAGAAGCAATTAGAGAATATATCCGACAAGAAAAAGAAGAAGGAATAGATTATATCTATGAAGCAAAATTATTAATTGTTGGAGAAGGTGGAGCAGGTAAAACTACTCTAGCTAATAAAATTCAAAACCAAAACTATCAACTACGAGATGAAGATACAACTAAAGGAATTGAAGTTTATCAGTGGAATTTTCAGACAAAAAACCAACACAACTTTCAGATGAATATTTGGGATTTTGGCGGACAAGAAATTTATCACGCTACTCACCAATTTTTCTTGACTAAACGCTCCTTATATATCCTGGTTGCAGATACCCGTAAAGAAGATACAGACTTTTATTATTGGTTAAATGTAGCAGAATTATTGAGCGATAATAGCCCTTTATTAATTATCAAAAATGAGAAACAAGAACGAAAACGAGAAATTAATCAACGGGTATTGCAAGGGCAATTTACTAACATCAAAGAAATCTTAGCTACTAATCTTAAAACTAATCGAGGTTTAGAGGAAATTAGAACAGAAATCCAACATCACATTAGTAAATTACCCCACATTGGTCATGGTCTACCTAAGACTTGGAAAAAAGTGCGCGAAGCATTAGAAACAGATGGTCGTAACTATATTACTTTGACAGAATATTTATCTATTTGCGAACAAAATAGGTTTAAGAAACATGAGGATAAATTACAGTTAATTGGGTATTTACACGATTTAGGAGTTTGTCTACATTTTCAAGATGACCCCTTGTTAAATAAAACAGTTATTATCAAACCAGAATGGGTAACAGCAGCAGTTTATAAAGCCTTAGATAATCCAAAAGTTTACGATAACTTTGGCAAATTTACCAAGGATGATTTAACCAAAATTTGGCATGAATCAAAATATCTCAATATGCACGACGAGCTACTGCAATTAATGATTAAATTTAAACTATGCTATAAAATTCCTGGTACTTCTCAGACCTATATTGCACCTCAACTTCTAACGGAAGATCAACCAGAATATCACTGGGATGAAAATAATAATTTGATTTTACGTTACACTTATGAATTTATGCCGAAGGGAATTATTACTCAGTTTATTGTAGTAATGAACGAGTACATTGAAGAACAGAAATATGTCTGGAAAAGCGGAGTTATTCTCAAGAAAGATGAAGCAAAAGCAGAGGTGATTGAATATTACGGTAAGAGAGAAATAAAAATTCGGATTTCTGGGCAACAAAAACGGGATTTTATGACTATTGTGACTCACGAATTAGATAAAATTCATAGTTCCTACAATAATCGACTTAAATATAATAAATTAATTCCTTGTAATTGTCTGACTTGTAATAATAATCAGAATCCACATTTCTACAAATTTGAGAAATTAAACGAATGGATTAGCAATGGCAGACTAGAAACTAACTGCGATAATTATCCTTATGATGAAGTTAATATAAGGAGTTTAATTGATGATGTGATAGACAGGGATAAAGCTAGGGAATTTTTACAATCTAAGCATGAGCCAAATGACATCTATATAATTGATAGTAGAGATTTTGTAATAGACACTAATAATAATATTATCGGCAATAAAACCATGACTAAAAAAATTCTCAACGACAAAAGTAGGACAATCAAAAATCGAGACGGAAATGTTATGGGTAATGTAGTTGGTGACGAGAGTAAAATTCAAGGTACAGTAACAGCAAATTCTGCTGAACCAGAAATAGAAAAACCTAAGAAATTTGGATTCTTAGATTCTTTAACTTGGATGCAGAATGGGCAAATTATTTTCTATTCGTTATGTACAATCTTTGCTGTTATTGGCATTGCTATAGGGTTAATCTATCCGAAGCTATATCCAAATGGGTCTCCTAATTGGGTAGAGAAAATTCTAGATATATTTCCAGCTCCGCAAGTAGAAAAAGAATCTGATCAAAAATGATGAATCGTCAAAAATTTCGACTATTGCTTCTGGAGCCAGAGTCAATACATTTCCTGAAGCATCCCGCCAGAAGAGATGAATCGTCAAAAATTTCGACTATTGCTTCTGGAGCCAGAGTCAATACATTTCCTGAAACCCCGCCAGAAGAGATGAATCGTGAAATTTTCTGACTATTGCTTCTGGAGCCAGAGTTAATACTTTTTCTCAAGCACCCTGGCAGAACAGATGAATCGTGAAATTTTCTGACTATTATTTCTGGAGCCAGAGTTAATACTTTTTCTCAAGCACCCCGCCAGAAGAGATGAATCGTGAAATTTTCTGACTATTACTTCTGGAGCCAGAGTTAATACTTTTTCTGAAGCACCCTGGCAGAACAGATGAATCGTGAAA
>NZ_JBNHER010000088.1:0-6178 GCF_050015975.1 Dapis purpurea BLCC-M126
TCCTGACTCCTAGATTAACTATCTAATTACACCGATACTACCGGATTTGATATAAGATATCCTAGCCCATCGCTTTTATCAATAAACCCGATTTTTGATAACAGGCGCGATCGCTACTTACCCACTTATAGAAAGAATAATTGCCTACGAAAAAGTACGCAATAAAACTAATTTTTTCAGCTAGTTTTAACTACTAAAATGTAGTAAAATGTATGTTCCCACTTTTTTTCAGATTTGCTCTAATATCAATTTCGGTTCGATAAACTATATTTTTTTCTGTAATTTCCCCCTCTTCTGATAAAATCTGACTTCAGAATAAACTATTTTAGGGGGAAATAGCTTGCAATTATTCAAAAGTCATGGTAAGAAAAAAATTATCCTCATCAGTTTGACCTTAATCAATCTATTATCTTTAAGCAGTGGAAAAACCCTGGCCACAGAAGATAAACAGGAGTTGATGGGGCAAGTTCAAAACTATGCTGAAGAATTTACTGAGACCAAACCAAATGACCCCATTACCCAACAAATACCTGTTTATCAATTAGATGATGTTTTACCTACCGATTGGGCCTATTCCGCATTGCTGAGTTTGCGCGATCGCTATGACTGTCTCTCTGGTTATCCTGACAATACTTATCGAGGCAACCGCGCCATAACTAGATATGAATTTGCAGCAGCTTTAAATGCTTGTTGGCAAACTCTGGAAAGTTTTCTGGCAGAAAGTCAAGCAGAATTAATTCAAGAAGACGACTTGATAGTTGTCGAAAGACTGATACAAGATTTTCAGGTAGAAATAGCTAACCTCAAATCACGCACGGAAGCATTAGAAAACCGAGTTGATGCTTTGGAAGCACAACAATTTTCCACTACCACAAAATTAAACGGTCAGACAATTTTTGCTGTGAATGCTGGTGGGTTTGATGGCGATCGCCTCATTGATCCTAATGGCAGAGAGCTAGCAGACGAAAATCCTCAAGCTACATTCTTATATCGAGTAGTTTTCGATTTTGATACAAGTTTCCGAGGTACAGACTTATTAAAACTGCGGGTTGATACAGGTAGTAATGGAATTCTTGACAACGCTACAGCAATACTCGAACCTAACTTTGGCAGTATTCTAGATATTACTAGACGACCTCTTCGAGATGACGAGTTTGGCATTGGGAGAGTCTTCTACAGTTTTGAGGTAGTGGAAAATTTATCCCTAACTGTAGGACCTTTAATTGAAGCGTTGGATTATATAGACAATAATAGCTACGCTAACTTAAGCTTTCGCGACTTTTCCACAGCCAACTTGGTTTATAACTATGTCATATTTCCTATGGATGCCATTGGTGGTGGAGCAATATTACAATGGAACCCTGGAGGCAGTGCTTTTAACCTTCGTGCTTTATACATTGCCCCAGATTCAGCTAACCCTACCCAAAATGGTCAAACTCCTTTACCCGTTTCTTTGTTTACATCATTACTCTATTCTGATGGCAGGGGTTCCCGGGGGTTATTTGGTTTTCATCAAGGAATGGTGGAATTTGAATATAATCCTTCGTCTAAGTTTAGTCTACGTTTGATTTATAGTGGAGGCAGAGTTTTTGCTCGTCGTTTTGATGCGATAGGAGTGAATTTTGAGTGGGGTTTTGCTTCCAAGTTTGCTGTCTTTGGTCGCTATGGCTATAGTAGTTACAAGGATACAGATTTTGGTGATATTAATCCTAATTATTGGATGGCAGGTCTTTCTGGGTTAGATGTTTTGCAAGAAGGCGATCGTGTGGGAGTAGCAGTTGGGCAGCCTTTTGTTGTGAATGAAATTGGTAATTCTACTCAGACCAATTTAGAGGTTTTTTATAGTTATGCTGTGAATGATAATATTTCAATTTCTCCTGTATTTCAAGCCGTTTTTGATTCTAGTAATCAAAAGAGTAATGGTACAATTTTTACGGGTACATTAAGGACGGTCTTTTATTTTTAAAGAGGACTTGAAGCACTTGTAATACCACTTTAAAAAAATAATAGTATAAAAAGGTGCATCGCAATTTATTCTATTTCTTCCTTACTTATTCCTTACTTTTGGAGAAAAAAAATTATGGATACTAATGAATTAATCCAACGTTATCAAGCTGGAGAAAGAGATTTTTCTGGTGTGAAATTTCAATATATTGAATTAAGCAATATTTCTCTAGAAGAAATTAATCTAAGCGACTGCGACTTGAGCAGAGCAAAATTACACAATGTCAATTTAAATAATACTAATTTAAGTAATGCTCAGTTAGTTAGTGCAGAAGTAGAAAATACCACTTTCATAAATGCTAATCTTAGTCACGTCAACTTAGAGGGAATAAGCTGGCAAAATATAGATTTAAGCAATGCAGATTTAACAGATACAAGTTACGATCATAGCACCATAGACAATTCCAATTTGACTAATGCAAATTTAACTCAAATGGGTGGATTTCAATCAACTTTCGATAACTGTAATTTGATTGGTGCAAATATTAGTCATGCTCAATTAAGCGAAGTTACTTTTGATAATTGTAACTTGAGTAATGTTAATCTCAGTCACACTACTTTTTATGATGTTTATATTCAGGGTTCAAATTTTAGTAATGCTGACTTCAGTAATGCTCATATTAAAGCCATGTCTGGTTGGAGCAACGCAAACTATACTGATGTAAATTTTCAAGATGCTCTTTATTTAGATCCAGAAGATTTGCCACCAGATATTGACCTTGATGAAGCAGGATTAATGTTTGTTGGTCCTGAAACAGATTTGAGTGGTAAAGATTTAAGAAATATAGATTTATCTGAATCTGAATTATCTTCAGCTAATTTTAGTAATGCTAATTTAAGTGGTGCAAATTTGAGTGATGCAGACTTGAGTGATACAAATTTTACTAATGCCAATTTAGAAAATACTGACTTAAGCGATGCAGATTTAACTAATGCTAATTTTACTAATGCTAACCTGAATAATGCTAACTTAGATGGCGCAATTTTTGATAATACAATTATGCCAGACGGCAGTATTAGAGGTGGAGAAGAATAATAATAAATACTCTAGAATCATATATTCATATAGCACTATAAAATGATGTCTGAAAAAACCTGTAGGGGTTTTGTCTCCAAACCCAAGCGAAAACAGGATTTGGATACTAAACCCCTACAATAAAATCTTACAACCTAATAATTAGTTATTATAAGTCATTGCGACTGGAACCGAGTGAAAGGAAGCAATCTTAGGGGTTGCGCAAGATTGTTTCCTATCGTCGCAATGACAATAACTCAAGTGACAGTATTTATAACAATCTTTTTGACAAAAAATAGAATTTCATTTATAGCGGTTTTCACAAAGGTAGAGTACAAAAATTCTTCCTTCTCTCCTAGATAACTAAAGCCTTCTCTCCTAGATAACTAAAGCCTTCTTCCTTTCAACCCAAATCTCTGTACTCTATATTGATGAAAATTGCTATAAAAAAAATTCTTGGATAGCTCGATCTTCTACCCAAGAACTAAATTATCAAAAATTGAAAAACTAAAATATTTGAGCAATAATGCTCCGCATCGCTAACGCGTTTCATGTCGCGCAGCGAAACGCCTACTTAGTGAGCGGAGCCATTTCCATGATAATCATCAGAATCATAGAATCCATTCTGTGTACCAAAAAACAGACAACCAATAGTAAATAAAACAGTTAATCCCACTAGAATTAATTTGATATCCATAATTGCAGATTCTCCTTTAAAGAATGAATTTTACTCAAACAAATGAGATTATAGACAATACTTGGCTAAAACGCCCGTCCCCTGAAGTTGCCCCAGAATTAATAGGTTGTACTTTAGTTCGACGAATATCCGATGACCAAATTATCCGCAGCACAATAGTAGAAACCGAAGCTTATGCACCAGGAGACCCTGCTTGTCACGGTTATCGTAGTCGTACCCCACGAAATGGGGTGATGTTTGGCCCTCCAGGAATGAGCTATGTTTTCCTCATTTACGGGATGTACCACTGTCTAAATATTGTGACAGATGCAGATGGGGTGCCTAGTGTTGTCTTAATTAGAGCTTTACAATTGGAGTCTGTGCCAGATTGGTTGTGGGAGCATATCCCAAAACAAAAATCAAAATCTCAAATTTCTCGTTTGGCTGCGGGGCCTGGTAAGCTTTGTCGTCTACTTAATATAGACCTGAGTTTGAATGGTTTGCCGTTACAAGTGGGGCAACCTATGTGGTTGGAACATCGCCCTCCCCAATTTCAGGAAGATTTGCGAATAGTACAAACAACTCGTATTGGCATTACAAAAGGAACGGAGTTACCGTGGCGGTGGTATTTAGCTGACTGTGATGCGGTGTCTAAGGAGTAAAGAGATCATACTAATTGGGTCTAAAACCCTACCTTTTAAGGAGAAATGTGGGTTAGAGGGTTCATCAAAATCCCCGTTACAAAAACAACTTCTGACTCCTTACTCCTGTCTCCTGACTCCTTCTTCAATGAGTTTCCTGAATCGGAATTTCAATTACAAATTCTGCCCCTTTTCCTGCTTCTGAATAACAATTAATTTTGCCGTGATGCCGATCTGTAATAATTTGATAGGCGATCGCTAATCCTAAACCTGTTCCTTTTCCCACAGGTTTAGTCGTAAAAAATGGGTTAAATAATTTTTCTAGAACATTCGGTGGAATGCCACAACCATTATCTGAAATTTTAATTGTTGCCCAGGTTTTATCGGTATTGGTAAAAGTTTGTATCCGAATTTGACTGGGATAGGCATGAATTTCTTCTAAGGTACGAGTTTGATTTTGCTCTTCCAAGGCATCAATTGCATTAGTCAAAATATTCAGAAAAACTTGGTTTAACTGTCCAGAATAACAAGAAATTAATGCTAATTGACCATAATCTTTAATAACTCGAATTTCTGGGCGATTTTCTTTTACTTTTAAACGGTGTTGCAAAATCAACAAACTTCCATCTAATCCTTGATGGATATCTACTTTTTTAATATCTGCTTCATCAAGTCGAGAAAAAGTTCGTAATGATGTCACAATTTCTTTGATTCTTTGAGTTCCCATTCGCATTGATGTTAACAATTTAGAAAAATCTTCAACTAAGAAATCTAGTTCAATTGCGTCTAATTCATCTTCAATTTCTGGGGCAGGATTTGGATAGTGTTGTTGATATAAATCAACTAAATTTAATAAATCTTGGCTATAAGTTTCAGCATGAGTAAGATTACCATGAATAAAATTGACAGGGTTATTAATTTCATGGGCAATTCCAGCTACCATCTGACTTAAACTTGACATTTTCTCGCTTTGAATTAGACCTATACTTTTTTGCAGTTCAGCCTCAGCACGATTACGGTTCTCAATTTCAGTGTTTAAATTATGATTTACTAGGGTCAATTCTTGAAGCTTATCCCCCAAGTTTTGACGAGATTCTGCTAATTGAATAGTCATCTGATTAAAACCTGCTGCTAATTCTCCAATTTCATCATTTGTTTCAATCTTTAAGCGATGATTTAGCTCTCCCTTGCCAATTTTATTAGTTCCTTCTTTTAGTTCTTGAATCGAATTAATTACAGGTATAAAAATCATCTTAAACTGTAGGATAAATACAAAAAAAATTGACCCAATTATTACATACTTCGCTAACCTGGAAATTTGCTTTAATTGTTGTGCTTTTTGTCGAGCTATATCGTCCTGGGATTCTGTTGTTTTCGCTAAAAACTTTAAATACAATTCAATATCTTTAGAAAAGGAATTTAGGGCACGAATATCTTGTTGAATTTCGGGTATACTATAGGAAGTATTTTCCAAACTATTTGCTAAACGAATTATATTTTTATGACGACGTTTAATAACTGGAATTTCTTCAACCTCTGGCATTAAATACTCTAAGTTCTGTAGACAGGTTTTGAATTCTAATTTAGCTCGCTGATAACGTATCATATCAACAGTATTTTGATCGATAAATAAATAATCCTTCAATGCTTCAATTTGATTTCCCAAAGCAACCTGTAAGCAAATTACTTTTTTTATAGAATTTAAAGTTTTTTCTCTACTTTGTACAACTGATATTTCTGCTTTTTTGATAAAAAATTCACTGCCCAATAAAAGGAAGATAATTATACTAATATCATGTTCGGATGATCACTTATAATAAAGCCAAAATCATTACAGTAGAA
>NZ_JBNHER010000089.1:0-49322 GCF_050015975.1 Dapis purpurea BLCC-M126
TTAATTCTGGAGTTAAGAGCATATCTAATTTAACTCCAGAACGTTTAGAATTATTGAAGTTTTTTCCTCCAAGTTGTCAAACATACTATCTACTCACTGGAGACATTTGAGACCAAACAGGTAGAGTGTGAAAATCATCAACGATTGAATAGTAATGTAAAATGAAAGCGCTTGGCAATTATTAAGATGCGATTAGTCAAGTGAGAGAATGACTTTGGCGATTTTTGAAGATGTCTATTGGTGAGTTCGAGCAACTGATATCACTCTCAAAAGCATTCATGGAATACAGCAGGAGTAACAAGCAAGTTGTAAACACTTTTATCCCTACCAAAAGACTTCCCGATCGCAAACCCTATTGCGATTGCCTCCTACTATTTACTTTAAGTCTAAATACTTACTCAAGTTTTCCCATCTTTATGTACTACATTTTGTCGTGCGGAATGTAGGATTAAAAATTACAGGTTATTATTCAGGAGTTGATCGTGGAAAATTCAATTAATCAATATGGTTTAGGGTATAATATCGCAGGTGATAAAGTTATGGGTGATAAAATTGACACTCAAATTAATAATTCTCAAGATTTAGTCCAAGCTTCAAAAGATATCAAAAATTTATTAGACCAGCTGTCAGCAGATTATCCAAATGATAGTCTCAGAGTTTTAGGAGCAAAGGCTGTCGATCAACTTGATAATAATCCAGAGCTAAAATCCCGAATTTTGAGAGGAGTTAAAGCTGGTAGTTTTGCAGCGCTAGAAAAAATGCTCGATCATCCTGTTGCACAATTCTTTATTGAAGGTGCAAAAGAAGTCTTGAAGCCCTAAGTTAGGAGTAATACTAAATCTGGTTTAGACATAACCAATATTTACTAAGGAATGAGAATTAAATAATATCCAAAGTTTTTGTCTAGAAGTATTGCACTCAAATAGTTCTGTGTAGGAAATCTGGAAGTTAACAAATCCTCATTCCTAATTAGGAAGAAGGCAGAAGGTTGACAGAGGAAACGGCAGAAAGCTCAAACTCTCCGCCGTCTTACCATTAAATATTCACTTCTTTTCCCTGAAGAAATTAAATCCTATTCAGCAACTTGAGGCACTAACTCTCGTTTTTCACCCTTAGAAACCGTAATCTGACCATCCTCTCCAACATCAACCACAGCAGTATCGCCCTCACCGATCTTACCAGCCAGAATTTCCTCAGCCAAACTATCCTCAAGCAAACGCATAATTGCCCGACGCAAAGGTCTTGCCCCATAACTAGGATTATAACCTTCCTCAACCAACCGCTCCTGGAAGCGATCGGTAATTTCTAACTTAATACCTTTTTCTGTCAAGCGACCAAAGACTTCTTTCAGTAGAATGACAGCAATTTCCTTCACCTCATCCTTAGTCAACTGACGGAACACAATAATCTCATCTAGACGGTTGAGGAATTCTGGACGGAAATATTGTTTAAGTTCTTCATTAACCAAATTGCGAATTCGGTTATACTGAGCATCAGCCTCATTTTCTGAGAACTCGAAACCTAGACCACCGCCTCCTTTCTCAATTACCTTAGAACCGATATTAGAAGTCATAATAATCAAGGTATTCTTAAAGTCAACCGTCCGACCCTTCGCATCAGTCAGGCGACCATCTTCCAAAATTTGCAACAGCATATTGAATACATCAGGGTGCGCCTTTTCAATTTCATCAAACAACACCACAGTATAAGGACGACGACGAACTGCCTCAGTTAACTGGCCACCCTCGTTATAACCCACATAACCAGGAGGAGAACCAATCAACTTAGAAACAGTATGACGTTCCATATATTCGGACATATCCAACCGGATCATTGCCTCCTCAGAACCAAAGAAGTAGGTAGCTAAAGCTTTAGTTAATTCTGTCTTACCAACTCCAGTCGGTCCAGAGAAAACAAAACTAGCAATAGGTCGGTTAGGATTTTTCAATCCCACTCTTGCCCGACGAATAGCACGAGATACCGCTCTTACAGCTTCCTCCTGACCAATCAAACGTTGGTGTAGAGTATCTTCCATGTGCAGCAACTTCTCAGACTCAGACTCAGTTAGCTTATTCACTGGAACGCCAGTCCAACTTGCCACAATATGAGCAATATCCTCTTCAGTCACCATTGGAGAATCATCCTCGGTAGTAGAGTCGAGCTTTTTATTTTGAGCCAGAGAGCGAATTTCCGATTTAATCTCCATTTCCCGATCGCGTAACTCTCCCGCCTTATCAAAATCTTGAGAACGAACCGCCTCATCCTTTTCTTTCAGAAGTTGACGTAATTCTTTATCCAATTCCTTAGCTGCAGGAGGCAGTTGAGAATTAATCAAGCGGACACGGGAACCAGCTTCATCTATCAAGTCAATAGCTTTATCTGGTAAATAGCGATCGCTAATATAACGGTCTGATAACTTAGCAGCAGCTTCCAAAGCTGTATCTAAAATTTTTAATTTATGGTGTTGCTCGTAACGTTCCCTTAAACCGTATAATATCTCAATAGTTTCATCAACAGAAGGTTCACCCACCATAACTGGTTGAAAACGACGTTCCAGAGCTGCATCCCGTTCAATATGTTTCCGATACTCATCGAGGGTAGTTGCCCCTATGCACTGTAGCTCCCCACGAGCCAAAGCCGGCTTCAAAATATTTGCAGCATCAATTGCCCCTTCAGCAGCACCAGCTCCAATTAGAGTATGAACCTCATCAATAACTAGGATGACATTACCCGCAGAGCGAATTTCATCCATAATTTTCTTGAGACGTTCCTCAAACTCACCCCGGTATTTAGTACCAGCAACCAATAGACCAATGTCCAGAGTAACCACCCGCTTTTCTTCGAGAATATCTGGTATATCATTATTAGCAATGCGTTGTGCCAGACCCTCAGCGATCGCCGTTTTACCCACACCAGGTTCACCAATCAAAACTGGATTATTCTTAGTTCTACGACCCAGAATCTGAATTACCCTTTCAATTTCGGTTTGCCTTCCCACCACCGGGTCCAACTTACCTTCAGATGCCATTTGAGTCAGATTTGAACCAAACTCATCCAGAGTAGGAGTTTTTGTACGTCCACCGCCACCACCAGCAGTTACTTCTGCTGTTTCACCCAACATCCGAATCACTTGAGTACGGACTTTAGACAGGTCTACTCCTAAATTTTCCAGAACTCTTGCAGCTACTCCTTCTCCTTCTCGAATTAAACCTAATAGTAGATGCTCTGTGCCAATATAGTTATGCCCTAATTGCCGTGCTTCCTCTAAAGATAATTCTAAAACCCTTTTAGCTCTAGGAGTAAAAGGGATTTCTACTGCCACAAATCCTGAACCACGGCCAATTATTTTTTCTACTTCAATCCGAGCATCTTTGAGATTAACACCCATAGATTTCAGAACTTTAGCTGCTACTCCTGTTCCTTCTCCAATTAAACCCAGAAGGATTTGTTCTGTCCCCACAAAGTTATGTCCCAAGCGGCGAGCCTCTTCTTGGGCCAACATTATAACTTTGATTGCTTTTTCCGTGAAGCGTTCAAACATAATTTATTCCTATCTCTATAATTGCCCTTAAGCTTATTCTAGCGTGACATTTCTACTAAAGCTGTTTCTCACTTCTAGCTCTTTAGACCAAAGATACTTATCAAAATGTAAATTTATTTTGCGATAGTAATCTTTCGAGTCCTATAATAAAGTTTTCAGTGAATAACAGTTTCTACCAAACTACTCAAAAATAAAATAGTCTTATTAGTTTATTTAGAGTTGTATCTAGACAGTTTAGCTCAATAAACAAAGAACTAAGGTAAGGGAATCCCCTATCTGAAGTCTTTCTGAATTGCTTTTCCCTATCTACCATTAATGGTATTGAAAGTTACTTTTTCTGAGCAACAATGTAATTTTGGTTTCTAAAGTATAGCTCAGATTTTTACAATAGCTGATAATTAAACTATCTATAATTATTTTAAGAAATTATAAAGTTTTCTCATTCAAAATCATTGATTCCAACCAATCAAATATTTTTTGTACTAGAATATCAATTCTAGATCTAGTTGTATAAAAAATATGCAACAGCGGTAATAGTTTGCTAAGTTTCAACTCTTAGCATTGAGCTATCAGTTAATAATGAATTAATAAATTATTCTTTCTAAGGTCAAAGGAGGATACTCTAGGAACTTCGACCATAGCCAAAAAATATGATGAACAGCCAAAGGACTGCTATGAGCAAAGTCAAGAGTTAAACCCTTGTATTGACTGAATACTAAAAAAAGTAGTAGAAACTGTTCAGTATCTAGGAGTAACTTTGAGATGCGATTGGCTAACGCCATGCTCCAGGTTTAATGTTGTAAGCGAAACGCCTAACAATTCAAAGATTGACCTCGATATAGAGAAGGTAGAATAGAAGAATTATTAAATCTGAAAACAAGTTCTGCAGGTCAGGCTTCGATTCATGATTGGGGATTAGAAAAGTTAAAGTTAGAACTCAAAAACCCAGAAAGTTTTAGTAGCTATAATGCTTTGCCAATATCACCTTTTTGGGATATTTCAACCTTTACCAACTTACTCTTCTCTGCTCAAAAAGATTAGTTATACACGGATTTTTTCCCTTCTATTACCGAAGAATATGGAATTACAATGAACTTTTATTATTGATATTTATATTGCTGTTGTTCTATTTCAATACTTAAATTCTTTATCCTTGTCTTTCTGGAACATTCCACCATTCTCCCAAACCCTTTTTTCTAAAATAAAGAATACTGGCAACAAACTATAGTCAAAAATTTAACCTATTAGAAATTAGCTGATTTTAAATAATAAGTATAAATAAAAATATTATTTAGAATCACCATAGATTTTATCCTTTCTGTTATTTTAGGTATTTTGACTAGTCTAACTGTATGAATGTTGATTTTCAACTTTTAAACTTTCCCAACTAACTTCGTAATCATTGATACGAGCAACAACCTGTCTGTGCCATTCAGACAAAGTTTGCTCAAATTCTAGGTCATGCAGATGACCACGCCAGAGAATTAGAGCATCTTCACCACTTTTCTGGTAATATCCTCGACGACGACCTACATCTTGAAAACCAAACTTATAATATAAAGACAATGCAGAAATATTTGAAGCTGCAACTTCTAAAGTAGCTCGCTCTAAGCCTCTTTCCCAAGCAGACCTCATTAAAGTGTATAGTAGTAGTTGACCAAAACCCAAGCGTTGGTATTGAGGATCGATTCCTAAAATAGTAATGTGTGCTTCCTCTAAGATAGCCCACAAACAACATATACCGATTATAGACTGATGATTATAGGTAATCTGTGATTGAAAGTTAGAGGATTTCAAGACAACTTCGTCATTTCTATCTTTAGTATTTTGGCTAATCACTAAAATCAGCAAATCGCTATTAGGACTTTCTAACTCTCGTTGATAACCTTGAGCATTCCAGAGTCCACCAAAGCAAAGTAAGTCCAATTCAACCACACTAGAAATATGCTCATGCCTCATTTTTTGAATCGTAATAATGGCCATATTTACTACAGTCTAAATATTAGATAAAAAATCAATCAAAAATCGACAAAGTAAAATAACTTCTATTTATTAGATAAACTATTAAAGTATAACTCCGTACAACACTCATGGTATCAACCGAATCTGTAATAGCCAGCAATTCTGGGCTTCAGTATTTGCCAAAATCAACACAATCTGTTAAAAAAAGTTCGCCCAATCAAGAACTTTTACCACTCACTGCAAAAGTTAATAATTTAGACCATTTAGAAATCGGAGGTTGGGATGTCCCAGCATTAGTCGAGAAATTTGGCTCACCTCTATATATTGTGGACGAAAACACTCTCAGAACAGCTTGCCGCCAATATAGAGAAGCACTCAAACAGTATTATCCTGGAGAATCTTTGGTACTTTATGCTTCCAAAGCATGGAGTAGTCTGGCAGTATGTGCTGTATGTGGTTCTGAAGGTTTAGGTATAGATGTTGTATCTGGAGGAGAATTATATACAGCTATCCAAGCAGGTATTAAACCTGAAAAAATATATTTTCATGGCAATAACAAATCTAAAGCAGAATTAATTTTTGCCATTGAAACAGATTGTATAATTGTTGTGGATAACTGGCTAGAATTAGAAACATTAGCAGCTTTAAAGAACCAACAAAAAGAGCAGGTACAGAATCCAACAAAAATCATGGTAAGATTTACACCTGGTATTGAATGTCATACCCACGAATACATTCGTACAGGTCATCTAGATAGCAAGTTTGGATTTGACCCCAATCAACTAAATGATGTATTTGGCTTCATAAGTAAAGAAGAATTACTATCACTTATTGGTATTCACGCTCATATAGGTTCCCAGATTTTTGAAGTTCAACCCCATCAAGATTTAGCAGATGTAATGATAGATGCAATGACAACTGCTATGGCACATAATTTATCAATCAAAGAAATTAATATTGGTGGTGGTTTAGGAATCCGTTATACTGAAGCAGATGACCCCCCTAGTATTGAAAGTTGGGTTCATAAGGTTAGTAGCGCAATGGTAGATGCTTGTCAAGCTAGACAGTTACCATTACCCAAACTATTGTGTGAACCAGGACGTTCAATAATTGGGCCTGCTTGTGTGACAGCTTATACTGTAGGGTCTCAAAAACAAATTCCCGACATTAGAACTTATATTTCTGTTGATGGAGGAATGTCAGATAATCCTCGCCCAATAACTTATCAATCAGTTTATCGAGCAGTTGTGGCTAATAGATTATCTGAACCAAGCACAGAAACAGTTACTATTGCTGGTAAACATTGTGAATCTGGTGATGTTTTGATTAAGAATGCTACCTTACCAGTAACTAAACCAGGAGATTGTTTAGTAGTTATGGCTACAGGTGCTTATAACTATAGTATGGCTTCTAACTACAATCGCTTGCCAAGACCGGCAGCAGTCTTGGTAGGTGATCGGGAAGTCAATGTAATTTTACAAAGAGAAACTTACCAAGATTTACTTAATCAAGATACTTTACCAGAAAGAATAGCTATGGGTAATAATAGTATTTGATTGGTAACAGAAAGCTATAAAGAATAGCAACTAATATGTTACCAATGTAAAGGATAGCGATCTGAATGGAAGTATAAATTTGAAAGATGCGGTCGGCTTGACCGTGAATGCCTGTAGAGGTTCTGCTGCCGAGTGTTACCTTAGAAGCAGGAAGTAAACATTGAAATGTCAATTGTGACGTTTTATATCAGTTTTATAAAGCAACAAATTAAAAGTTGACACTAGATTAATAATTAAAGTTCAATGAAATCGGGTCTTGGTAATGACCCAGGCTTGATGAAGTCCTTATTATTACATAGTATTGATATTGGACTGGTTCTAGCCCTAATATATATGGTGCTGGTCATCATAGGGGAACGTCGTACATTATGGATGGTAAGAGGCTTTATAGTTTTAATGTTGGCTTCGGCTTTAAGTCATTGGGCCGGATTAAGACTATTAAGTTTTGCCCTCAACAGCCTAGTGATTGGTTCTGCTGTCTCAATGGCAGTGATATTGCAATCAGAATTTCGTAGGTTTCTCGAACAGTTGGGACAGGGAGAAATTCTACAAATGTTTGGACATGATCGCCGAGTTCTACCTGAATCAGATAACATGATTGATGTAATAGTAGAAGCGATTAAACAACTGTCCCAAAATCGTATAGGTGCCTTGTTAATTATAGAAACAGATGGACCTATTGACGAAAGAGATTTTTCTGTACCTGGTGTAAAGTTAAATGCTGAACTTTCTAAGGAGCTATTACAAACTATATTTCAGCCAAAAACTTTATTACATGATGGAGCAGTTCTAATTAGAGAACGCAAGATTATGTCAGCTGGTGTGATTCTACCACTATCTGAAAGAATAGCTTCCAGACAATTAGGGACTCGTCACAGAGCAGCTATGGGAATTACAGAACAAGTAGAAAAATGCCTTTGTATAGTCGTATCTGAAGAAACTGGTTCTATTTCTCTAGCTGAAAAAGGAACTTTGAATCGGCCTTTAACAGGTAATAAACTAAAGGAGTTATTAGAAGAACGTCTATTTCTATCTGGTAGTGAAAAAAGTACAAATTCAATCCCTATACTTAGTCTTGGACGTCAAATAGGATTAAAAGGATCGAAATTAATTTCATGGGTATTTCATCAAAGTCCATCAGCTACTCGAAAGAAAAGATGAATCAAGGAACTTGTTTACAAGATTTACCTGTTGACTTGAAACCAGAAAGGTTGCCTCACCATGTAGCTGTGATTATGGATGGTAATGGTCGTTGGGCAAAAGATCGTGGTTTACCTCGGATTATGGGTCATAGGCGTGGAGTAGAGGCGCTGAAGGATCTGCTACGATGCTGTAGAGACTGGGGTATAGAAGCCTTAACTGCTTACGCTTTTTCTAGTGAAAATTGGGGCAGACCTCTAGAGGAAGTTAATTTTTTAATGACTTTGTTTGAAAGAGTTCTGCGTCAAGAGCTACAAGAGATGATGGCAGAAGATGTTCAAATTAGATTTGTTGGTAATTTAAGTTCTTTACCTCTATCTTTGCAAGCTGAGATTAAACACTCAATGGAAACGACTAGGCAAAATCAGGGGATTAAGTTTACTGTAGCTACTAATTATGGGGGACGTCAGGAAATTATACAAGCTTGTCAAGCGATCGCCACTCAAGTACAAAAAGGTCTACTCAAACCTGAAGAAATTAATGAAGAAATTTTTGAGCAATATCTCTATACTGCGGGTATTTCTCATCCAGATTTATTAATTCGTACCAGTGGAGAAATGCGAATTAGTAATTTTTTACTCTGGCAAATTGCTTATTCAGAAATTTATGTGACTGAGACATTTTGGCCTGACTTTAATCGTCCTGAATTTCATCGTGCTTTATACGCTTATCAACAACGTGAACGCAGATTTGGCAAAATCTGATTGATTCAAGTTAAACTAAGGTCCAGAAAATATTGCTGCTTCAAGATCCTGCCTAGTCAAGGAATATTTAAAAGAGCGTTGGATGTCAGTGCCATCAAGACCTGCATCTACATAACGTACAGTAAGTTTATCTATATCAAGTAATAATTCTGCTTTCCAAGCTGCTCTTTCAACCCACCAACAATGCAATTTTTCCGAATTTTGTTGGCAGCCATTTTCTTGAAGCCATTGCTCAATTTTTGGTAGAGGATGATTATATAGGGGAGTATCTGGGTTAGGAAGATCCATTTATTTTATTTCTACAAAAAATATCTAAAAAATATCTATATTTTTTTCACACTCTCCTATTATATAGTATAGCGCTTTTGTGATGGGTGAACTAGGCAATCAAAACAAAAAAGTTTTTAGGAAGGTTTCATCAAACCTCCCTACTGTGGTCTACTAATTATCAAAACTTCTGTAATATTTAATTTAATGGGAAATTTTGCTTCCTCTTAGATCAGCTCTGAATTTGATAAAGTTAGAAAATTATAATGAGGATGCTTAAGATATATAACTTAAATTCCTGGTGGTTCGATAGGTTGGAGCGTCAACTCTGGACGTATGAGACCGATAATAATAGCTATTACCAAACAACCAATAAGAGCAATGCCCATAATCAGGAGGGCAAATAATTCACCTGCAGATAATGGTCTATCCTTACTGTCTAAGTAGGTAGATAAATTTCTCCATTTTGAACGGGATACATGAGTACTGAAGTTAACTCTTTGCTCAAAATCATTTATATACAAATGCCTAATTTTTTTATCGTACTCCAATCTTCTCTCGGAGTCCACTAAAGTAGCATAAGCTTCATTAATTTGTTGGAATTTAGCAGTGGCTATCGCTGGTGGCATATCTGTAGTATCTGGATGATAATGTTTACTTAATTCCCGATATGCTCTTCTAATTTCTTGATTAGATGCTTTTGGATGGAGTCCAAGTAAAGAATAATAATTCACACCCAAAGAAGTATATTTTGACATTCTTCAAATTCTTGTAACTTTTCCCACTAAATTAATTTTTAGCAATAGTTATATTTTTATTTACTTACTTCTCTTAATACTATAGCAACTAGAATTATTTAGTATTGAATAATCTGAAAGATTGAGTGAATTAATCCTAAGATTTAGTTTAGATAATTTCCCGTTTTCTAAATCAGTCTCATCCCACTCAACTATTAAAATAATCAATCAATATTAATCGTAATGATTACAGACTAGAAAATTTGGGAAAGCTTAACTCTTAATCATTCCATTCTCCTCTTGGAGGAATAGGAGGGTTTCTCTGAAGGGTTAAAGCCAATTCATCTTCTGGCAGTCCTCCTCTCAACCACTGGCGAAGGGCACTTTCAATCACTTTGCTAGGGTCATTTGTTAAATGTTTAACTTGATCTAATAACCTAGGATCTATATTTATAGATAATTCTACTTTCTCCAGAGATTTTTGCCGATCAACTTTAGGCTCATTCATAACCAGACAATCCTAAATTTATAAAACTCCTATAATATAGTAATATCTACTAACTGATTTAACTATTTTACTAACAAATATAATAAATTTGTGTTTCTATAGTTTACTTTTAAACCTACAGTCGTAAAAATATCACATCAAGATTTATTTGTCAAACCAGAAAATAAATAGATGTTTACGAGTAATATATTTGATTTTTAACAGTGACCGGAACAGAAATGAGGTAAGGCCAAAAATTTAAGAATTAAAATATGTTAACAAATATAGATAGATTGTATTGAGACCATAAGAAAAACACGCCAGCTTAAATTATTAACAATAAGTATGACAAAAGTTCCTGTATCTCATATTCGTAACTTTTCAATCATTGCTCATATAGATCATGGAAAATCAACCCTAGCCGATCGCCTCTTACAAGTAACTGGTACAGTGGCAGACCGTGAAATGAAAGAGCAATTCCTAGACACAATGGACTTAGAAAGGGAGCGTGGCATCACAATCAAGCTCCAGGCTGCTCGAATGAATTATCATGCTCAAGATGGAGAAGAATATGTATTAAATCTAATAGACACACCTGGTCATGTAGATTTTTCTTATGAAGTATCAAGATCTCTAGCTGCTTGTGAAGGTGCTTTATTAGTGGTGGACGCTTCTCAAGGAGTCGAAGCTCAGACCTTAGCTAATGTCTACCTAGCTTTAGAGCATGACCTAGAAATTATTCCAGTATTAAATAAAATTGATCTTCCAGGGGCAGAACCAGATAGAGTCAAACAAGAAATAGAAGATATAATTGGCCTAGATTGTTCGGGGGCAATTTTAGCATCTGCCAAAGAAGGAATAGGGATTCCTGAAATTCTAGAATCCATTGTTCAATTAGTACCATCACCACAAGATACTATTGATGAAAAATTACGCGCCCTAATATTTGATAGTTATTATGACCCATATCGAGGAGTAATTGTATATTTCCGGGTCATGGATGGGACTATTGCTAAAGGCGATCGCGTCCGACTCATGGCATCAGGAAAAGAATATGATATAGATGAGTTGGGAGTTTTGTCCCCTACCCAAAAACCAGTACCAGAACTCCATGCCGGAGAAGTAGGTTATTTTTCAGCAGCTATCAAAGCAGTGGAAGATGCAAGGGTTGGAGATACAATTACCTTAGCCAAAAAACGAGCGGAAGAACCTCTACCTGGTTATGTTGAAGCTAAACCTATGGTATTTTGTGGCCTATTTCCTACTGATGCTGACCAATTTCCAGATTTACGAGACGCATTAGATAAACTTAAGCTTAATGATGCGGCATTGTCTTATGAAGCAGAAACATCAAGTGCTATGGGTTTTGGATTTCGATGTGGGTTTTTAGGACTGCTCCACATGGAAATTGTCCAAGAAAGGTTAGAGCGAGAATATAATTTAGATTTGATTGTTACCTCCCCATCGGTAGTTTACCAGGTAACTACCAATAAAGGAGAAGTTATGATGATTGATAATCCAAATTTATTACCAGATCCTAATCAGCGAGAAAAAATAGAAGAACCTTATGTGAAAGTGGAAATGATTACCCCAGAAGAATATGTAGGGACATTAATGGAGTTGGGGCAATCACGAAGGGGTGTATTTAAGGACATGAAGTATTTGGCTCAGGGTAGAACTACCTTAATATATGAGATACCTTTGGCAGAAGTGGTGACAGACTTTTTCGACCAAATGAAATCTAGGTCTCGTGGTTACGCTAGTATGGAATATCATCTCATAGGCTACCGTGAGAATCCTTTGGTGAAGTTAGATATTATGATTAATGCTGAACCAGTGGATGCTTTAGCTGTAATTGTACATAAGGATAAAGCTTATGGGGTAGGTCGTGCTTTGGCAGAAAAGTTGAAAGAGTTAATTCCCCGTCATCAATTTAAAGTACCAATTCAAGCATCCATCGGCGCTAAAGTTATTGCTAGTGAGCATATTCCTGCTTTACGGAAAGATGTTTTGGCTAAATGTTATGGTGGGGATATTAGCCGTAAGAAAAAATTACTACAAAAACAGGCCAAAGGTAAAAAACGAATGAAGTCATTAGGTACAGTTGATGTACCACAAGAAGCTTTTATGGCAGTGCTGCGATTAGATTAATATCCTAAGTATTTTTTTTAAGATTTAATAAGCTAGCTGTAGAGAATATTTCAGAGCAAGACTTTGTTAGTGTATGATCGAGTTTGATGTGGTTATTCAATTATCTATTGAAAACCACAACAAATTACAATCCTCGTTCTTTGGAAATAATGAGAATATTAGTAACAGGTGGCGCGGGTTTTCTTGGTTCTCATCTCATCGATAGATTAATGGAACAAGGCCACGAAGTCCTCTGTCTCGATAATTTTTACACAGGAACTAAACGCAATATTTATAAGTGGTTGGATCATCCCTATTTTGAATTAATTCGCCACGATATTACTGAACCAATTAGATTAGAAGCAGATCAAATTTATCATTTAGCTTGTCCTGCTAGTCCTGTACACTATCAGAACAACCCTGTCAAGACAATTAAAACAAATGTGATGGGGACATTGAATATGTTGGGGTTAGCTAAAAGGGTAAAAGCAAGATTCTTTTTAGCTTCCACATCTGAGGTATATGGAGATCCAGATGTACATCCTCAAACAGAAGAGTATAGAGGTAATGTTAATTGTATTGGGATTCGATCTTGTTATGACGAAGGGAAGCGAGTAGCAGAAACTTTGGCATTTGATTACCATCGTCAAAATAATGTTGATATTCGAGTAGTCAGAATTTTTAACAGTTTGACTGGAGACCAAAAGGTACTTTATTACATTGGTGAAGAGCTTCATTATGAAACTTTTGCTGAATGTTATGACAGAATTAATGGAGATATCTCTAATGTATCAGTGCCTTGTTTTGATGAAAATTCAAAGACAGTTGTTAAACCAATTTCTGCAATTTGGAAACATCATGTCAAGAAGAAAGGTTTTAAGATTAAAACTGTTTGGGGTAAGGAGATAAAAATTACAGAAGATCATAGTTTATTTACAAGGGATGAAAATAATCAACCTCAAGCAGCTTTTGGAAATGAATTAAAGGTGGGAGATGAAATTGGAGTTCCCAGTTATATTAGCTTTTTGGAAAAACCTTTACAACCATTCCATATTACAGACAAGATATTAAACAAAGAAGAAATATCTGTAGAAAGTGAAGAAACAATCTCCTATCTAGAAAAATATGGAGATAAAATTCGGGAGTATTTATTGGTAAAGGGTTTAAATCCTAGTCAACTTTATTCCACACTGAAAAATTACGAAGCAAAAAATCAAATTCCTTGGCATCTATGGGAATATTTAGAACTACCTCTATCCGAAAAAGAAAAAATTTGCTACCCCTCTACAAAAGCAATTAAAAATTGGATAAGAAACGTAGAAGAATTTTTATGGTTATTAGGGTTTTATGTAGCTCAAGGAAGTTTTGTACAAGATAAACTATTGCTCAAAGGAGAAGCTGAAAAATTAGCAAAAGTAATAGAAAGAATATTTGGATATAAGCCTGGAAGTAATGAGGCAGGAGACATAAGTATTGAGTCAAAAATTCTGGTTGATTTAATTGGAAATGGGTTGACTTTTGGGAATCAAGAAAAAGATATTCCTAATTGGATTTTACAACTTCCTCAAAAACAGTTAATTAGCTTTTTACAGGGATTTGCTGAAGGTAACAATCTAGGAAATAAACAAAATTCAAAGATTGAATTTAATAGTGATAGTCAGTTAATCACAGAAAAGTTAGTATTAATTCTAGCTAAGTTTGGGTTAGTAGCAGATGTCTCAGAAACAGAAGAAAAAATTTACCGGATAAAAGTAGAGGGATTAGAAGATAACAATATCGAGAATTTGTCTAACGTTCAGCAGAAAATATCAGCCAAAACTACTGGTGATATTGTCTGGGCAAAAATAGAAAGTATGGAAGAATTTGAAATAGATGATTATGTCTACGATTTCTCCGTACCAAATTATGAGAACTTTATAGGGGGAAGTTACAGTATTTTTGCTCATAATACCTATGGACCTAGAATGTTAGAAAATGATGGTCGGGTTGTTAGCAACTTTATCGCACAAGCCTTAAAAGGAATACCACTAACAGTCTATGGCGATGGCTCCCAAACCAGAAGTTTCTGTTATGTTTCAGACTTGGTAGAAGGGTTTATCCGGTTAATGAATCAAGATTTTATCGGACCAGTTAATATAGGGAACCCTGGAGAGTATACAATACTAGAATTAGCTCAGAAAATTCAAGAAATGGTTAATCCAGATGCAGAGATAATATATAAGCCTCTGCCACAAGATGACCCAAAACAACGACAACCAGATATTACTCGTGCGAAAAAATATTTGGGTTGGGAGCCGACAGTTCCTCTCGAAGAAGGGTTAAAATTAACCATAGAAGATTTTCGCGAGCGGATCAAAAATGAACCGCCAAAAAGCTAAAAGGGTGCAATGGATAATGGATAATGGATAATGGATAATGGATAATTATTTAAGCACCTACACAAAATTATTTACACAAGTGATGTTTACACAGTAAGGATTTCAGTTCCTCAAATGTGTAATTTATTTCGTTTACCTGCTTATTAATGGATAATGAATTCATTATCCATTACTTAAGAAGAGGCTTTAAACCTCTAGGGATTAATTATTAATTATCCATGTTTGTGTTAAAAATTTTGAGGATATAAAATATGCGTGTTTGCGTTATTGGTACTGGTTACGTTGGTTTAGTTACAGGAGTTTGTCTGTCTCATACAGGACATCATGTAATTTGCATAGACAACAACGAAGAAAAAGTCAAATTATTAAAATCAGGACAGTCTCCAATCTACGAACCGGGGTTATCTGAACTGATGCAAAGTAGCACCCAAGCAGGATTGCTAGAGTTTACATCTGACTTAAAAGCAGGGGTCGATCACGGTGATATTTTATTTATTGCTGTTGGTACTCCCCCACTACCTACGGGAGAAAGTGATACTCGCTATGTAGAAGCAGTGGCAAAGGGTATAGGTGCTCATCTGACTACAGGTTACAAAGTGATTGTTAATAAATCAACTGTACCTATTGGCTCTGGAGACTGGGTACGCAGGATCGTTTTAGATGGTGTTGAAGAACGCAAAAAAGAAGAAGGGGGAAGTGGTACAGATATTGAAGCAGAATTTGATGTAGTTAGTAACCCAGAATTTTTGCGTGAAGGTTCTGCTATCTTTGATACTTTTAACCCGGACAGAATTGTTTTGGGAAGTAATAGTCAAAAGGCATTAGATATGATGCAAGAGCTTTATGCACCTTTAGTCGAACGCAAGTATGGTGACGACCAGTCTCTACCTCCAGTAGCAGTAGTAATTACAGATTTGAACTCAGCAGAGATGATTAAATATGCTGCCAACTCTTTCTTGGCAACAAAGATTAGTTTTGTGAATGAGGTTGCTAATATTTGCGATCGCGTGGGTGCAGATGTGACTCAGGTTGCTAAGGGTATTGGCTTAGACTCTCGCATTGGTAATAAGTTTTTACAAGCTGGTATCGGTTGGGGTGGTTCCTGTTTCCCGAAAGATGTTTCTGCTTTAGTTCATACTGCTGATGACTATGGTTGTGAAGCAAATTTATTGAAAGCAGCAGTTGAGGTGAATCAGCGTCAACGGATGATAGCAGTGGATAAGTTACAGCAGTCTTTGAAAATTCTCAAGGGTAAGACTATTGGGTTATTGGGTTTAACGTTTAAACCTGATACTGATGATATGCGGGATGCACCTTCTCTAGATTTGATTCAAGAGTTAAACAGGTTGGGGGCGAAGGTGAAGGCTTATGACCCAATTATTTCTCAGTCTGGTATGCGTCATGGTTTAACTGGTGTGGTAGTTGAGACTGACCCAGAAAGACTTGCTGATGGTTGTGATGCTTTAGTTTTGGTGACAGACTGGAAACAGTTTGAGACACTAGATTATGCTAAGATGGCGAAGTCAATGGAGCATAATTTGTTTGTTGATGGTCGTAATTTCTGCGATCGTAAAGAGTTAGAAACTGCTGGTTTTCAGTATGTGGGAATTGGGCATTAATATCTAGTTTTTAGCTTCAGTTTTTAAGTGTGAAGAATAACCCTGGCAGGAAACTGTCAGGGTTAGTTATGTCTGGAGAAATTTATAATATAGTCATTTCTAAATTATCAAATTTAGTCAGAGATTATTTTTGACTTTTTCCTTGCACGTAGCGCTATATATTGATTGTTTGAAGAGGAGAATATGGAGCAAGAAACCTTAAATACAATCCTCAATTCTATCCAAAATCTTCAGGAGGAAATGAAGGATACCCGTGAGAAAATTTTAGAGCTTTTTCAACTTCAAGGAAACATTGATGGAAAGGAAAAATCATGGCAAGCCCGACTAGATTTTACTATTAAAGTTTTGTCTCATTTGAGAAAAATTAGTCAGGAAGTTGTAATTTCTCAATTAATAGACAGAAATATGCCACACCTTCGGGAAGCATATAAAGATAATGATTTGACTGACTCAGATATAGTTAAGATTGAGGGTAGGAATATGAGCAGTCTTACAGTTGCTTTAACTAAATTGGCAGAACAAGAAGTAGAAGCTGAACTGAAAAAAATGATGGAGATAAAGTAGGAGAAAATAATGGTTGATTTGCCTGATGGAGAGAAGATTTTAAGAAAGCTATCAGTGGGATTAGTTCAGACGAATGATGCAATGGAAAAAGATGGTTTTCTGAAATATCCTTATTCTAAAAATTTACAGAGAGCGATAAATTATCTGAGTTTTTTCTATTTAATGAATGGTTTACCGATACCAATAGGCATAGGAGAACTAATAGAGAAAGCAAAAACTGTTCCTCTTGGTGAATGGCAGCTTAATTTATCAGATGATGAATATGAGAATGAATTTTTGCTTAATGATGAGGGAGTACCTACAGAATTATGTGAGGAGTTGGCAGCAGAGGAACTAGATTATAATAATCCAGATAGTTTCCAACGCCGAATTTTTGAATCTATTAAAAATTTAGCTGAAAGTAGTAAAAATCCAGATATTACCTATACTCAAATTCGGGAATTTTTGGTGAAATATCCTTTGTCAACTCAAGATGAGAGGAGTGATATATTAATTGATGTAAATGTTAAGTCTAATATTTTCAAAGAACTTGTACTAGATGAAATTTACCAAGATAAAATTCCTAGTGCATATTATGTTAATGGTATGATTCTACGATGTGAGTTATGTGGGAATTTGATTAAAAATCACAGAAATAATCTAACTTGCACTAATAAAGGATGTGAATTTAACAAGCCTTCAAATGGCAAAAAGCAGAAAAAATATCAAGAGTTAAATCCAGTAGAAGAGGTACGTCAAGCTCATTTTGGAGTAAGAAGGTATATGTCAATTCCTGGTATTCCTGAGTTGAAACTAAAAGATGATTTAGAGAAAATCGGTTGCAAGATTACTTTATGGCCTGGTCTTGATTTATGCGATCTATTTGTGGAAACTCCTAGTGATTTTAAAATTAGTATAGATGTGAAAGATTGGAAGTATCCACACGAGCTTGCAAGAAATGTTAATCAGAAACCAATGCCTAAAAAAGAGTTAGAAAATAATGGTTTTAGTAGCGATTTATATTGTTATGTATTTCCAGATGTTAGAAAAAAGGAAAATCCTGATTATATGAATGCTTTTAAGTCAGCTTGTAATCCAAAAGTAGAAGCTTTTTATGCTAAAGAGATAATCGCAAAAATCAAGAAAAAGTATGGAGTAAAAAAATGCTAGAAACTCAGGCGCATTTAAGTCAAATAGAAGGAAACCTGCAAGAAGTAATAGATTCTAATACAAATTTTGATTTGAATGGTTTACAAACCCAGACTTTTGTAGAAATAGAAACACTACTATTTTTAATGATAAATGTTTTTCCAGAAGAACCTATTACAAGTATATGGGTAATTTTAAACCGCTATGAATTTAATGTTCCCCAACTTAATTCTCTGAGCGAAGAACATAAAAAATGGGTGGGAAAAGCTGCTTATGCTTTTCCTCTTTATCGAGCAGCAAAAGTTGTAGGCGATCGCATCAGTCTTTATCAAGGAGTAACTAGAGAGTTAAGGTGGTATGAAGTACATAACGATAATCAAACATTTGACATAATAGGTAGTCCTTGTATTCGTAATAGAGAAAATATTTATCGGCAATTTTTTAACGATAATTTTCCTGTTAAACAAACAAAAGGTCATTCATTTGCTATTCCACGGAAGAAATACTATTTTTATGAAAACGACAGGCAACAGGAGCAAATTAGATCGGTAGATATTACTCAAGAAGCTTATGACCAAATTTTGGCATATATGCAAGTTGAGCAAGATGTTGCAGAATTAAGAACTCAAAGAATAATTAATCGGAATTCTAATATTTTAAATACTCTTAAAAAAAATGGTCGAGTTCCACTTTATGACTTGAGTGGAATAAAAGGTAAACAAGTAGTGATTTTGAGCTTCTATCTTCTTATACAGATCGGGTTATACCGACTCGCCTCACTACTTCTACAAGACTATGAAAGACATTCAGGAACAATAGAATTTCCTAAAAATGAATTAACAGAAACAGCTATATTTATGGATTCTAAATTAGATTCACCTAAATATGAATCTGTAATTAGCAATATGCGATGGGAAAATTTAGACCCTAATAGAGATGATAATATTCTCTACTTAGATGGAACCGAAAATTTACAAGGAATAGTTAATGCAGGCAAATCAATATTGTCAAAAATAATAGCTGTTCATGCTGCTAAACAAGGAAAAAGAACAACCCTTGTTTTAACAGATGTTTTAGCAGTTTTAGAAACAGTAGATGAACTTTCCAAAATACTGAAAGATGATGGAATTAAAGTCGCCCCTATTCTGGGATTATCAAACAGAAAAACTCATACTGCCAGACTACATTTTTCTCTACGTCATAGTCAAGAACCATATCAACATGGAGGATTAAGAAATCTTTCGACTGTATGTTTACTTGATTCCTTGCAAGATGGAATTTTACCGACAATAGATGCTTCTATAGCTCCTTGCTCTGGCAAACTATATAGTCAAAGCGATAATCAGAATCAAGAGGACGAACCTCATACTTCAACTCGATATAATTGCCCTTTTTATTATGTTTGTCCGGCACAGAAAACAAGTCGGGATTTAATTGAAGCAGAAATCTGGGTGACAACATTACAGGCGTTGTTTTATACGAGAGTTCCTAAACAGTTATTACAAAATAATGAAAATATAAAATATGGAGAATTAGTAAATTTAGCCAGTGAAATAGTAATTATTGATGAGTCGGATAAATGTCAACCTTTATCCGATGAAACTTTCAGTCCTGCCATAACAATTTTAGGCAAAGGTCAAGAGCCATTAATTAATTATTTAGATCGCTTAGTTGTAGATAAAAATGAGCAAACTAATTTAGGGCATTTATATGAATCTTTAGTAGAAATTTGGCAATCAGAAAAAGAGATTGTAATGTCTCTTTTGACTTTAGCATGGCCTTTACTACAACATGATTTTATTGAAAATTGGATAGATAGGGGGTACTTTACAACATCTTTATTGCTTAATGAAATTGCGGATATTTTAACTCCGGAAAATATTCGAGAAAATCGGGAAAATTCTCGTCATATTTATCAAGTATTTCTAGCATATCAAAATGACCCCCTTGATACTACTATTTCCACATTGGAAGAGAATTATAATAATTTAGCTATAGACTTAAGAAGAATTTCTAATGAACTGCGGAATAAATCAAGAGCTTTGCAGAAGATTAAAACTTGGATTATAAGTTGTCAAATAATTTCTGGAAGTCAATTAAACAATTTAGATTTAGAAGAATTATCTAAAAAACTTTATTTTGCTTTAGCACTAGAGGAGGCATCAAGGAGACTTTTTTTTGTAGTTGAATATTTACCAACTGTGCAGCATATTTATAATATTGAAGATACTTCTATATCTTTTAAACCTCCTAAAGATTTTGAATATTGTTTGCCAGCATCACCTCTGGGAAATAAATTAGTTTTTTCTTATGTGAAAAGTAGTAATGAAAATGAACCCGGAAGATTAGATTTAATTAGATATTCAGGAATAGGGCGTTGGTTTCTGCTCAATTTCCATAGATTATTTGAGTGGAATGGAGTTGAGAAACCACAGGTTTTATTAATGTCTGCGACATCTTGGGCGGGAAATTCTTCCACCTTTCATTTGCAAATTCCTGTTGATATTATGATTAAACCTTCTGAAGAAAATTTAGAACGTATTGCTAGAGAGAGTAGATATAAATTCTCGCCATTTGTCGAGGGTGAAAATATTTTTAAAATATCTGGTTCTTACAATAATAATAAACCAGAAGCTTTCAAGAAAATGGCGCAACGTTTATGTGCTAAAGATAGCGACGGCAAAAATTTTTTGGAACGAGTTAGAGACGAGATTCAAGATTCGCAACGACGTAGACTGTTACTTTTAGTCGGTTCTTACCGGGATGCTCAACTACTACAAGGTTTGATCAAGCAAAATTATCCTGCTTGGGGAGAGGATGAAATATTTGCTCTGCAAGCAGACTTGAAAGATATTGATGCTTTGGGAGAAGAAGTATCCGGTGGGATACAACGAGGAGATGTTGCTCAGTTTGCCAAAGCAGAGTCAGCATGGATTTTGATTGCTCCGATGATGGCGATCGAGCGGGGTCACAATATTCTCAATCTGGAGCGAGTTGCTGCATTTGGAGCAGCACTATTTCTGGTGCGTCCGTTTCCCGTACCTGATAACCCTGAGTTGTTAGTGCAAATGCTTAACTATTGGACAATAGAAAAAATTAGCGATCGCGACTTTTTTCAGTCTCTTGAATCTAAACTAGAGCGACAACCTACTCTTGGAGAGTATGGTAATTATTTTCTCGCACGAGCAAGAAGGTATTATAATTGGCTATCTAATCTGAAGCTAACTTACGCCCAGTTACCTCCAGATATCAGAAGTGACATTACTTGGTCTTTGCGTGTGTTGATGAATCAAGTAAATGGTCGCTTGATTCGAGGAGGTGTAGGAGCTAATATTTATTTTGTTGATGGTGCGTTTGCTCCAGAATCAGCTTTTTCCAGGATTGATACTTCTAGCAATAGCTTATTGGTTTCTATTTTGGAAGAAATTAATAAGTATCGGGGTGAAGTTGTCGCCGAAAATTTGTACGAACCTTTTAACAAACCTATGTTGGATATGATAGGAAATACAATTTTTGTCAATCATCCAGAAAGATTTCAGAATAACTAAACAAAACAATCAAATTATGTCAGAAGAATTACGAGAACTTATTTACACAATTGTAGACTCTCCAGAGCAATTTTTTGATAATTACTACAGTCTGAGTTTTCCTAAACAGTGGTTAAGTGAGTTAAATATTGCTCTATCTCGACTGAAAAATACAAAGAAGGTTAAACGAACAACTACTATACCTATAGATTCACTAAACGCAACTCTCAAAGCAACTGCTAGTTTGATTCAAACTTCTAAAGGTATTACAAAAGATAGTAATTCTTCTCCCTTATGGTTATTAACAACAGGAAAAGAAATTAATATTAAATCTCTCAGAAGAATACTTCAAACCTGGGCAAAATATCATTTTCAGCAGCGATGGGAATATGATGATGTTCAAGATTTAATTAAGCATCAAGCACTAGAGGATTTGAATTGGATTCCTTGCCCCGAAGCAACTCTTTTTGATTGGGAAACTAACCCAGAAACAGGAACAGCAACTCCAAGAGATTATAACGCTTTTCAAGTATTAGCTGATATTATCGCATCAAAAATTACAGAAACTCCCCTAAAAATAGGAGTGAAAGAAAGGCAGTTTTTCAAAGGACCTAATATTGGGGAAGTAGTAGAATGGCCGCCAGAACCTATTCCTAAGAACGGAAAATTTGTAGGTTGGGCAAGTGTATTTATTCAAGTTACCGTGCAACAGCGATACTTTAATTCCCATCCATTTATTCAGTTACATACAGGAGTTAGAAGATTTACTAATAGCAAAAATTTCTCTCCAGCAAGTGGTAGAAAAGCAAACTTACATTTTCAAACAAAACCAGATTATTGGAGTGAAGGATTTCCGATTAAAAATAGTATCCAATCTGTAGCTATTAATTGGTTTCCTCCCAAGAAAAAAGGAGAAAAACCTTACTTATATTTTGCCGAACCTGTGGCAGAAATTTTAAAACTATTAGGGAAGAATTTTATTAATCCAAATGCCAAAAAAATTATTGAGCAAATACCAGAAATTATTCCAGAGATACCAGAAAATATCACAATTTTATTGCCTTACTCAACTACTTTAAAGAACCCATCAAGTATTCAGATTAAAAATGGGTTGTTCTTCCACGATCGCTATATTATCGACCTAGCTATTACGAATAAATTTACTGGAAAATTAAAACAAACCGAGATATTAAACCCATATCAATCTGAAATAAAATCAGAAATTACTAAAGATAATAAAAATCTAGCAGAGTTAATTCGGCGTAAATATCCTAATAAAACTTGGATGGGATTGAGCAGTTTTTCTGAAGATATCAAAGAAGGAATTAAATCAGCTCTAACAGAATTGCAACTTCTTGACTCAGAAAATAGCCCAATTAATTTTGTAGAAATTGAAGAAAATTTAGCTAAGACTCTAGGAGCAGCTCTGGATGAAAATGGAGAGGATGGTAGAAAGAATTATATAGGTGAAAATTTTCCGGAACAGACACAACAGAATCCAGGAGTAATTATTATTCATACTTTTGGTCCAGATTATGCAGAATACAAAAACGGTAAAGACCCGAAAAAAATCAATAGAAAGTCTTTTTGCCTTTTAAATATAGTTTCACAATTTATTGTCAAGGATGGAGCAAAGGCAAAATACAAAAATACTATTTTAGATGCAATTAGACAATTAGGAATTACTTACCCTAAGAAATATCAGGAGATTACTCTTCCAAATGGTAAAAAATTTGAAGTGCCAGAAAATTTAACATTTGTCGGATTAAGAATGTTGAGAATTACTGGTAAAACCGCTTTTGATAAGAAAGCCAAAAGTTTACCTGTATTTGTCAGAATATTTAATCAAACTGGAGAAGTAGAAGTAAATTTATTAGATATTAATAATAAACCTTCTTTATCAACTGGTTGGATTTCTTATTCAGAAGCAATATTGAAATTAGGTAAAGATGAAATTAAACCCGTTTTACTGAAAGATAAAAAAGCAGAAGTAAAACAGTTTATCCAGAAAACTTTAGAACTTTTCTCTGAGGATACCTTACTTTTAGTAGAACAAGACAATATTCGTAGTGTTTTACGTTGCCTACAACTAAAAAATATGCGCCAAGACAAAATTAGTTTTGATGATGCTCTGAATAATTTTGTAAATATAGATAAATTTCCAGGTTTGAGAATAGTTGTGTGTCGTAGTATCGAAACAGAAACTCCTGATAATTTCATTATTAAGATTAGAAATGATGAAAAAATTAACGGGAGAAATAGGTATCGTACTTTTTATGAATTATGGCAATTTGATAAATTTACCTGGATAAGCAGTAGCGATCGCGGAAACCAACAACCCAATAATAATGCTTCCAGGTTAGATACATGGTTTCAAGAGTGGGGAAATATCAAAGAAAATGACACTGAAAAAATAGATAAAAATAAGGGAAGTGAAGAAGAAAATAAATCAAATAAAGGAAAAAGAAAAAAGTTAGAAGAACCAAATAAAGTAGAGCCAGACTTTACAAAACAAACAGCACATTTTGGCAGAGGAAAAGAGCTTTCAGTTGTAGCAGTTCCATCAGAAGAAAAAGATTTTAGAGGAGTTTGGGCTGCGATCGCCCATGACCTCCGTAAAGGTGCAATTCAATATGAATATACATTAGAATTGCCACTTCCTCTAGATATGGCTAAAAAATTGGATGAATACTTTCGGGTATTGGATGGAGATGAAATAAACAATGATTATAATAGTGAAGAATTGGAAGAAGAAGAGTAAATTTTCCAACTTAGTTCTACCGCAAAAGCCAAAATCCACTATAAGTCATTCCAGAATCATCAGGTTGCACTAATAAAAAATGTAACCCCTGACTCTGCTGTTTTCTCTGCTCATAAATTTGAGCTGCTCGTGATACTTCCTGGTCTGAAAAAGTAGCGACTACCCA
The DNA here is from genome assembly GCF_050015975.1 of Dapis purpurea BLCC-M126. Lineage (NCBI taxonomy): Bacteria > Bacillati > Cyanobacteriota > Cyanophyceae > Oscillatoriales > Microcoleaceae > Dapis > Dapis purpurea. Next base: position 24,728 of record NZ_JBNHER010000089.1, read on the forward strand.
CCGATCTACCAAACCTGTCTCTAAAATTAACCCATCAGGATCGCCAGGAATATACTTTAAAAGATATGGTTGCGCAGTTTCTAACCATCTAGATAACCTCATGGACTGACGACCACCATCTATGACTACTCCTGGTATTGGCAGTGTTGAAGATAATCCTAAATTTAACGGTAAAAGAAATTCTGGCGCTTCTAAAATAGGAATGGGGCGTTCAATAATATCCTCAATATTACCAGCAGGTAAGGAAGCAAATCTCCAGCGATCGCCCCACAAATTTTCAGCTAATGGTACAGGTGGAGGAGCATCCAATACTAAAGGATCGTAAAATTCTCCAGTATATGTTTCCATATCCTGATATTGTTGCACCCTCTCCAGTAACCATTCTTTTAAAGCTGTTGTGCGTCTAGTCGGTTCGACTTTCAACCCTAACATTTGAGCCGCAGTTTCTATCAACCCTAAAGACTGAGGACGAAATACTTGAATTATATCAGGTAAATCCTGGTCTTGACCCACTTTTTGCAGTTGTGCCGCGACCCAATTAGCGTTAACTTCTGACTGAGAAGACATAGCAATAAATTCTAAGCTACGACTGGGAGTACAAATTAATAGTTCCCATAATTGTTGGCCTTGTTTATCCTTAAGGGGGCGACGGTAATAATCTACTTGCCAAATAACTATAGTGTCCATTATTGAAGTCAAAATTCAAAATTCAAAAGTTAGAAAACTATCAAAACCTTCAGCAAGAGTCACTCCAGTAGTAGACCAACACGCCTTAAATATTGCATTAGAAAAAAATGGTTAAACCTTGCTACAAAAAGAATTATACCAAAAAAGTGGTCTGCAAAGTTTTAGCTGTGTCACTCTAATACTATTGCTCTATACGCAATAGTTAATTCATTTGCTGAAGCACCCCGCCAGATGGAGGTGGATAGTCAAAATTTCTAATTATTGCTCTATACGCAATAGTTAATTCATTTGCTGAAGCACCCGCCAGATGGAGGTGGATAGTCAAAATTTCGGTAGTGCGTTAAGGAAGGGTGGGAAGTAGGAAGAATAATTGTACCTGTATCTTTATTGTGCAAGTCTGCCTTTCGTCCTAACTTTTTGGTCTTAAAAGCTGAAAAATTTGCACTTTTTTCCCGACAAAAATCCTCAAAACTCACATTATTCAGTGCTTTTAGATGATTATTGACCAGCCCGACTTACTTATCCCACACTTTACTGATGCACAATCAAAATTTCTAATTATTGCTCTATTACGCAATAGTTAATTCATTTGCTGAAGCACCCTGCCAGATGGAGGTGGATAGTCAAAATTTCTAATTATTGCTTTATACGCAACAGTTAATTTATTTTATTAAGCACCGACTCAGAAGTAGATGGATAGTGAAAATTTCCAACTATTGTTCTATTACGCAACAGTTAATTCATTTTTCATGTCGCAAAGCATTTCATGTCGGCGACAGCCGAAAACGCACTTTACTGGACTAAAATTAACTAGATGTAAATCCATTTTTTAATTTAATCCTATGATTAATCCTGCCTTGAGTCAATTTGGTACAACAATGTCCCGCCTTACAGGTGTACGAGCTATTATGGCAGATATTATTGCTACCCTAAGAGCGGGTCAAGGTCAGGAGTTTCTCAACTTCAGTTCTGGAAATCCTCTTGTTTTGCCAGAGGTAGAAAAATTGTGGAAAAATTGTACCACAAAATTATTGGCAAGTTCAGAATATGGGGAAGTAGTAGGACGTTATGGTTCCTCTCAGGGTTATCAACCGTTTATTGATGCAGTTGTTAATGACTTTAATTCTCGCTATAGATTGAATTTGAGCGATCGCAACGTTTTAATCACTCCAGGTTCTCAGTCTATATATTTCTATGCTGCTAATGCCTTTGGAGGATATACTGACAGCCAAACTCTGAAAAAAATTGTTTTACCCCTCAGTCCAGACTATACAGGTTATGGTGGAGTTAGTTTAGTCCCAGAAGCAGTGGTCGCCTACAAACCAACTCTGGATATTGATTTTGAGAGTCATCGCTTCAAATATTGTCCCGACTTTAGTCAACTGGTCATTGATGAAAATACTGGTTGTGTCATTTTCTCACGCCCCTGTAATCCTACTGGTAATGTTATTAGTGTTGATGAGGTAAAGAAAATTGCCCATCAAGCTGCTGTTTATAATGTGCCAGTATTTGTGGATGCTGCTTATGCTCCTCCCTATCCAGGATTAAATTTTGTGGAGATGGAACCTGTGTTTGGGGACAATATTGTTCATTGTCTAAGTTTATCAAAAGCTGGACTTCCAGGAGAACGAATTGGCATTGCTATTGGGGATGAACGAATAATTGAGGTTTTGCAAGCCTTTCAGACTAATATGTGTATTCATTCTCCTCGTTATGGGCAAGCGATCGCTACTAATGCAATTAATTCTGGCGCTCTGGCAGAAATTTCTACTCAAGTAATTCGACCTTTTTATCAAAATAAGTTTTCGATTTTAGAATCAACTTTAGAAAAGGCTTTACCAAAAAATTTGCCCTGGTTTCTCCATCGTTTTGAGGGAGCAATTTTTGCTTGGTTGTGGTTAAAAGATTTACCGATGAGTGACTGGGAATTTTATCAAAAGTTGAAGGAAGTGGGGGTTATTGTTGTGCCTGGCAGTTCATTTTTCCCTGGTTTGCGAGAAGAATGGGTTCATAAACAAGAGTGTATTCGTATTAGTTTGACAGCTTCGGATGAGGATATTCAAGAGGGAATGGAACGTTTGGCAAAGATGATAATTTCTATTTTTTAATGCACATTAAGTAGATAGGTGAAAAAATTTACAAGTATGTCATTGCGACTGCAGCGGAGCGGAAGGAAGCAATCTCAAGGGTTTCAGCTGCTTTAACATTTCGTTACATAGTGACGTTTATTCGCGCATACCTACTTAGTTGATATATAGTAATCCTATTTTATTCGTGGCAAAAATCTTACTGCTTTTTAGGGAACACTTAACTGGTAAGAGTTTAAACTTTTTTATTTACTTTTTAATTTGTCACAACCTATTTAGGATTGCTATAGCTATTACTAAAGTTAATAGTGCAATAAGCGTAGGTTTGGTTGAGGAACTTAGCTTGCTTCCCGTAAGGGTAACCCAATAAAAATAATGCTTTGTTGGGTAGAATGAAGTTAAAACTAACCTACATTTTTAGGTGTGTCTAAAGATTAGAATTAACAATAATGTTACAATTGAAGAGATTTTTCTAGTAGTCCGGCTATTGTTGATAAGATTTACTTGATTAGGATTGAGCATAAATTTATCAGTTTGTTAAACAGATTAAGTAATTTGCAATAGCATAGACTTAAAAAGATATAAATAAAATGAAAAAAGAGTATAAAATATTATGAGCGCCTCAATTTATAGTATTGCTATTGAATCAACTGCTGGAATTGCTAGACATTATTTTATTTCCTCTGACGGAACATTTGAAAATTCCATTGGATGGGGTCCTAAAGGAATTGAATATCAGGGAAAAGGGGCACAATTAACAGTTGAACAAGAACAACGAGCTTGTGAATATTTACACAAGTTTGGCAAGTATAATATTCATACTAATAATTGTGAAATGTTTGCTTGGTATGTGATTACTGGAATATATTATTCTGGGCAAATTCAAGAAAAAGTTCACACTGCAATTGGAGCTAAAATTGTTTCTCTTGTACAACCTGTTTTGACAGCTAGAGAAATAGTTAATCATCAGTATGAACAAGCAATAGTTAGTAAATTTAATGAATACTTAGAAAAAGCAAAACTTGAGGGGTTAAAATCAGAGCAAGCAATGCGTGATGACTTTTGGAAAAAAAGAGATGCTAAGGAAAATTATATTTGAGAGTACATTAAGTTCCTAAAGCTGATAGCTGACTGCTGAATGCTTAAATGCTAAGATACATCAATATCCTACAAACAGAAAAAACACTATTTAAAAATGATAACTGTCAAAGAAGCAAGAGAAAAAGCACTATCTTTTCTCAGCGAACAAGGACTTGAACGAGAATTTATTGAAAATGTCTCAGTCAAACTTGATGATGCAGAAAAATTGATTCATATAAGCCGTCAAAAACAGCCTCAAAAAATATTAGAAATTGGTACTTTTGTTGGAGTCTCTACTACTGTATTAGGATTGTGTTTACCAGAAACAGAAATTGTTTGTATAGATGCCGATCTTCCTGTAACACTTCAAAATATTCTCTGCGTTAAACAATTTGAAATTAACAATCAAAAGACTAATTTATATTTTGTTGAAAAAGTTTTGCAGCACTTAGAAATTTTTACAAGATTCACCCTGAAACGAGGTTTTTTTTCTTGTTGTTTCCCCAATCAAGAAGATTTGGATAAAGTTGTGAATTATGGAATTAAACCTGAAGACAGGGAAATTATCGGTTTAGAAGTCTGTGAAAAGTATGGACAATTCGATATAGCATTTCTAGATGGAGACCATAGAAAAGAAGCTGTTAAACAAGACCTAATGTTACTGTCTCGTTATATTAGACCCGGAGGAACGATCATTCTTCATGATATGGGTTTAGATTATTGGGGACAAGAGGTGCGACAAGGTGTGGAGCAATTCTTAAAAGAATATCCTCAAACAGAATTTCGTATTGAAGGTGAAATTGGCTTTATATCAATTTAATTTTGATGTTTAATTTAGCTAATTTGCAGAATAAAACCACACAATAAAAACTATGGTACTACGCAAATAGGGTGCGGAAATTTATAAATGCTTAAACTCAGTTAGTGATTACTTCTGACTTCTAACTTGCGCGTAGCGCTATACCGAGTTTCTCATACTGTTTTATTGAGAGACTCGGTTAATTTTTTGTGTCTTGTTTTTGTCAATATCAATTTTTAATTGCTACAATTCTTATCTTTTTTATTCAATAAAAAGCTTATTTAACCTAAATAATATTTTCACAAAATCATTATTATTTGTAATTTTGATTTTATCACAATTAATAATTATTAATTAAAACAAAAATGTCCTGGTCAAAGCGGAGATTAACAGAATAAGCTATAAATAAATAATAGATGAGGGGTATCACCCCTCAACAAATAAAATAAATTGATTAAGGAGGTCCAATGCTACAAAGTCTTGAGATTGATACAACCCACAACATCAATCCTCCAACTGATAACTTAAGGGTCAAAAATGGATATAAATTTGTAGCCACTCCTGAGTATGACCAGACTGAATCAGAATTATTAAAGCTTTCAACTATGCCCAGTTGTATTCGCCTTGGCCTAGAAGATTTAAAATCCTTTGAAGTAGTAGACCATCAATTTAAAAATTGGGGTGTAACTTTCTCTAATGCGATCGCTATCGAACCATCAAACCCAGCTTTTGCAGTTCCTTCAGGTATTAAAGTATTGATGGGAGCACCAAAAAGTGGCCTAATAGAAATGAACTTTACATCTCCAGTTAAGTTCGTCAGTGGACTGGTAACAAGTTCCCGCAGAACTGTTTTGTCAGCCTATAATCAAAATGAAGAACTCTTAGCTCAAGAGGAAATGCCCGCCTCAAACTTGCTTCACTCAGATTCAATTATTCCTCCTAATGCTAAACTAACCGTCAATGCTGAGAATATTTACAAAGTTAATTTCTATGCTTTTGACGGCCAGCTCATAGTTATAGATTTGAACTTTGGATTTTAACTATAATTTAGAATTATAGAAAATTAACTTAAAATCAATTTTTATTTTATGTGGTATAAGTAATTAAATAAATTAATGGTCTTGTACCAGGGAGTTGCCGAAGTGTTAAATAATCCTCGAGTCTTATTTGTCCCCTGGTTACATTTTCACCAACCTCCGATTTGGAATAATGGTCGATTACAGGGAAATTTAGAAAAAATGCTAAATGGTGAACCCAACTCAGAAGAGCATTGGAATGCTCAATGGTTTGCCCAAGCATACAAAAATCCTGCCCGTTATGCTAAACAACTCACCGCAGAAGGTCATCAACCCCGGATGATGGTAGATTATTCTGGGGTATTACTTGAAGAGATGGCAAAACTATCTACAAATGGCATTTTCTCTAATCTTCATGTTGATGGCGAAGCAGTAGGAGATGTGATTAGTCTGTGGCAAGAGGTTCTCACGGAATATTCAGACACAATAGAATTTACTGGTAGTGCATATAGTCATTGTTATTTTCCTGCTACTCCCGAAAGAGACCATGAAGCTCAAATTATGGAATGGCGAAAGGTGTTTGCAGATTTGTTTGGGCAAAAGGCACTATCGGGGATAAGAGGGTTTTGGCTTCCAGAGATGGGAATGACTGGTGACCCTGCGGAAGCGTTGAGATTTATCCGTCTGTTGAAAAAGTGCGGTTATGAATGGATTATTTTACCGAATGCAGCATTGGAACATCCTGAAGGTTGGAGTACGCCAGAGTTAGAAAACCGGGTGCATTGGTTGGTAGTGGAATCAGGGGGTGAATCGGAACGTATTCTATGTGTGGTTAGGGATACGGATATGGGGATTCGACAACAAAGCGGTCAAAATGCTGAAGGTTGTATTAATGATGTGCGATATCGTGGTGGAGAAGTGGGAATGAAACCACCTGCTTTGGTGGTGCCTACTTCTGATGGGGAGAATGGTAATGTGATGATGTTTGAATATTTTAAGAATTCTTTTGCTCCTCTATTTCGAGAGAGCGATCGCTGGTCAGATGTGGGTTTTCTGACGGTGAGTCAATATATCGATACTTATTTAGCAGATGGAGCAGCAACAGAGGTTAAACTTAAGTCAACAGGGGGTTCGTGGATAGGAGGTCATCAGCAATGGCAAGAGGGAGATTTGCGACAACAGGTATTAGCCGCAGTTGAAAAGTTGAGTCAAGATTATGCCAAGGTTGTAGAATCTGGCAAGGGTTCTGCTGAAAAAAGTAGAGCATTATTGTTGTCTGAAACCAGTTGTTTTGTTTATTGGGGTTCTGACTTTTGGGCGGAACAGGCAAAGTTATGTATTGAGTGGGCAAGAAAAATTTTAGGTTCATAGCTGATGAACTACCCTGAGTTAGGAAAAAACTCCTTTATACCTCCTAAGTCCTAACTTCTGACTCCTGTTATATCATACAGCAGATTTCATATTGGTGAGGTACATCTTTCGCGGGCAAGATGCCCACACGACAAACATCCGTTAGGGTTTGCGGAGCATGACCTAGGAAAGCTTTGCTTTAGTAATCGTTAATATTTGTACCTCATATACTTGGAGTCTGCTTTATATTTAGGGTTGGCGCTCAAAAGAATGAAAGTGTTTACTGATATTGCTTTTGGCATTTTTAAGTCTGGAAAAAGTGCCCTAGCTTTGAGTTGAAAAGCCTCAAAAAGTTAGTATTAACAGCAAGATTTGGACAGAGAAATTGAGGGATAATTCTTCCAACTGCCTTCTCGGTCATTCCTTACTCCTCCTGTCTCCTGTCTCCTGTCTCCTGTCTCCTGTCTCCTGACTCCTACCCTCACCCATAAGACTTTTGAGCGCAAACTATAATTAGTTTTAATAAATAAAGTATTTGTTCGTAGTTGGGCTGAAGCACCCTAAATATTTATTGTAGGGCAAAAAGCCAACTATAAACTTACAGCAGTTTCGGAGTTAGTGAGGTACAAAGTTTTATCACTTTAGCTCACGGGGTGAAGAGAGATTAGTCTTCAAGTGTACCTCACCATCCTAAAAAGTGCTGTAATTATAACTGTTCTAACGAACATGATATAACCATTTCCAGTAAACATTTATTACACCTGGAAAATACTACATTTTGTCGTGTAAAATCGAGAACATAGAGTTTCAGAAAATATACAGAAGATATACAGAAGATGAAGTTTCACAAAGACAATTAAGTTCCGTATTTTTTCTGTTGATCATCTCACAAATTCTATATTAATCTAGAATAATCAACTCCATATCCGGTTTCGTGTTTGAGAAAATTTTTTTAAGCCTTTGTATAAAAAATTTAGTTTTACAATTTTACATCACCCTAGTTTACAATTTTACATCATCCTAGATAAAATCTATGAAACTGCAGAAACAGCGAATCAAATTTTCAGGAATTCTACATTCGTGTAGTTTGAAAAAATTGGAAAATCCCTATGCTTTTGTTGTAGAAGACTCTGAGATAATTTCCCTTAAAGAATGGTGGTATCAGCGATATAAAGATTCTAAAAATACATATTTCCAAGGATTTGATTGCTTAACTGATTTTTTGCCTATTGCTGTCCAAATTGCTCAAATATTACATAAATTACATTATTATCAGATTATTTATCAACATATTAAACCGTCTAATATTTTAATCGATCCTGTGAGTAAACAGGTGAACTTCAGTGATTTTACTTTCGCCTCTATTGTCAATCAAAAAAAACAAGTTATTAACATCTCAAATGTTTTAGAAGGAACTCTAGGTTATATTTCTCCAGAACAAACAGGTAGAATGAATCGATGCCTTGATTATCGAACTGATTTTTATTCTCTGGGGATCACTTTCTATCAGCTTTTAACAATGCAACTTCCATTCTCTGCTGAAGATCCAATGGAATGGATTTATTGTCATCTTGCCAAAAATCCTCCGGCAGTGCATGAAGAAAACCCAAAAATTCCTCAAGTTTTGTCCAACATTGTTGCCAAACTAATGGCCAAAAATCCTGAAGACCGTTATCAAAGTGCTTTGGGATTAAAGCAAGATTTAGAAAAGTGTTTATCTCAATGGGAAAAAATAGGTCAAATAGACTTTTTTGAGTTGGGCAAAAATGACATTTGCGATCGCTTCATGATCCCTGATAAGCTTTATGGACGTGACTTAGAGGTTAAGACTCTTCTGAATGCTTTTGATCGCAGTAGTCGAGGCAATCGAGAAATTCTCTTGATTGCAGGGGAATCCGGAGTTGGGAAAACAGCAGTTATTCAAGAAATTCACAAACCTGTTATTCACCAGAAAGGATACTTTATTCAAGGCAAATTTGACCAGTTTCAGCGTAATATTCCCTACTCAGCAATTCTGCAAGCCTTTCGGAGTTTGATGAAGCAGTTGTTAACTGAAAATTCAACTCGGCTAAACCAATGGAAATCAAAGATTATAAAAGCTTTGGGTGATAATAGCCAAGTAATTATTGATGTGATTCCAGAGCTAGAAGAAATTATCGGTAGTCAACCTGCTGTACCAGAACTTAATGGAACTGCCAATCAAAATCGCTTCAATCTTCTGTTTCAGAAATTCACTCAGGTTTTTGCATCACAAGAGCATCCACTGGTGATTTTTCTAGATGACTTGCAGTGGATAGATTCATCATCTTTGCAGTTGATTCAACTATTAATGGGTGAAACTGAAATTCATCATTTACTCCTCATAGGAGCTTATCGAGATAACGAAGTCAGTTCAGTGCATCCCTTGATTATTACCCTGAAAGAAATTCAAAATCTAGGAATCACAATTAATACCATTCAACTAAAGCCTCTTCAACTCTCAGACTTAAATGATTGTATTCAAGAAACATTACATTGCTCTCAAGAGTTAGCCGAACCTATTACCCAACTAATTTATCAAAAAACCCAGGGAAATCCTTTTTTCAGTCATCAGTTTATGCTGTCACTGTATGAAGATAAATTAATCAGATTTAATACTGATGTAGATGTAGGGTTTTGGGAATATGACTTAAATCAAATTCAAACACTTTCTCTCACAGAGGATGTGGTAGAGTTTATGGTACTACAGTTAAAAAAGCTACCATTAGAAACACAAAACTTCTTGAAGTTAGCTGCTTGCATCGGGAATGAATTTGATTTATCTGATTTAGCTATTGTATCTCAGCAATCTCAAATCCAAACTGCAAATGCTCTTAAGGCTGCTTTTCAACAGGGTTTGATCCTCAAGCAAAATCAGGGCAATAATTTTTACCAAGCTGTTAACTTTGAACGGATTGAAAAATCTGCAGCAAACGAACAAGTGAATTTGAGCTGGAACTCCTATAAATTTCTCCATGATCGAGTTCAGCAAGCTGCTTATTCTCTAATTCCTCAATCTCAACAACCTATCCTGCATCAGCGTATTGGCAAGCTATTACTCAGTCAACTTTCAGAAGTAGAGCAGGAATCCAAAATCTTTGATATTGTTAACCATTTAAACATTAGTATATCCACAATTAAAGTTGAGTCAGAATATGAGCAACTAATTCAACTTAATCTGAAAGCAGCTCGAAAAGCACGGGCAACAACAGCTTATGATATTGCTTTGGAATATGCAACAACAGCCATTCAACTTTTACCCTCTCAAGCATGGCAGTATCGATACCTATCAACTCTAGAATTGTATGAAATTGCTATAGAAATCACCTCTCTATTAGGTGATTTTGAACAGATGGAAGCCTTGATGGATATTATTCTAGAACAGGCAAAAACTCCGTTAGATCTGGTCAAAGCATATGAGGTAAAAATTCAAGCTTGTGCTTCTCAAAACAAAATGTTAGAAGCTATTGTTACAGCTAGACAAGTCCTCAAATTATTCAATGTTGAATTTCCTGAGAGTATCAAACCAGCAGATATTGAGGAAGCAATGATGGCAACAGCTGCAAAGCTCTCAGATAAAACCTTGGAGGAAATTGTCAATTTACCTGTGATGACAGATAAAAATCAATTGGCAATTGGACGAATTATCCTCAGTATGATTCCTGCTACTTTTATTGCTGAACCTGCACTGTTTCCTCTGATTGTTTCATCTCAAGTTAAGGCTTCGCTTGACTTTGGTAATTCTCCAGCATCTTCTTTCTTCTATGCCACTTATGGTCTATTTTTGGCAGGCAATTTACAAGATTTTGAAACCTCGAATTGGTTAGGAAAATTGTGTCTAGATTTGACAACTAAATTAGAAGATAAGGATCTCAACAGTCGCACTTATCTTGTCCTGGGAAGTTTCATTTTTCATACCCAATCTCATCTCAAGGAAACCTTACCCTTACTTCAGGAAGGTTATCAGATTGCTCTAGAGGTTGGCAATTTAGAATTTGTCGGTTATTTTGCTAAAAATATCTCTCGTAACTCCTACTGGATAGGTAATAATTTAATAGATTTAGCCACAGAAATTCACACGTATCAGAATCTATTATCAGGTTACAAGCAAGTCACAACTCTAGGTTATTGTCAAATTTTAGGACAAACAGTATCGCAACTGTTAGGTGAAAGTGAATCTGAGAACCTGGATCGACTGTTAGAGAATGGATTCGATGGTGATACGGAAACCCTTTATCAGCAGTTAACAAACGCCCAGGATATGCTGGGGTTATTTTACCTTTATCTCGATCGCCTTATTCTTTGTTATCTGTTTGGAAAGATTTCCCAAGCACGAGAATATGCTATTCAAATCCGCCAGTATTTAGATGGAGCTACTGGATTAGTCTGTTTGCCAATTTTCTATTTTTACGACTCCTTGATTACTCTAGCGTTCTGTACTCAGACAGCCTCTGAACTTGGCCAATATCAGCAACAAATTCAGCAAAACCAGGATAAATTGTGCAAATGGGCAGAATCAGCACCGATGAACCATCAACACAAGTTTTATCTTGTTGAAGCAGAAAAGTACCGAATTTTGGGAGATAAAATTCAGGCAGCAGAAATGTACGATCACGCAATTACCCTAGCACAAGAAAATCAGTTTATTAATGAAGTTGCATTGGCGAATGAATTAGCTGCCAAATTTTATCTAAATTGGGGAAAAGAAAGAATTGCGGAGGAATATTTAATAGATGCTTATTCTGCCTATGCCTGTTGGGGAGCAATGGCAAAAGTTCAAGCCTTAGAAGAAACCTATCCTTTTTTAAACAAACTGACTTCAGATGCTATTGCTTACAATACTGCTAGTAACCGAATTTCGCCCACATTTTCAAGTTCAGCAAGCAGCAGTATCACCGAAAATTTAGACTTCACAACTGTTCTGAAAGCCTCACAAGCTCTAGCGCAAGAAATTCATTTGGAACAACTGCTGGAAAAATTAATAAATATTATTGTTGAAAATGCTGGTGCTGAGAAATGTATCTTGGCATTTTACCGAGAGGAGAATTTGGTTATTGAGGCGGTTAGAAATAGTAATGGTTCCCAATCTATTTTACAATGCTCCTTATTAAAGGATAGCCAAGATGTACCTCAATCAATTGTTAATTATGTTTCTCGTACAAAAGAAATATTAATGATTGAAGATGCTTGTAAAGATACAACATTTGCCATAGATGCTTATCTGGTTAAACATCAACCTAAAAGCGTTCTTTGTCTGCCAATTAACCACCGCAATAAATTGATTGGTATTATTTATCTAGAAAATAACTTGATGCCAGGAGCATTCACTAATAATCATCTAGATGTACTCAATTTGCTCTCGACTCAAATTGCTATCTCCCTAGAAAATGCTATGCTTTATGGAAATTTGGCTGCAGCAAATCAAAATCTAGAGGATAAAGTTGAACAAAGAACACAGCAGTTAAATCAGAAGAATGAGGAAATTACTGAACAAAACCATGTTTTACAAGAGACATTAGTTCAACTCAAGCAGACTCAAGCTCAATTAATTCAAGCTGAAAAAATGTCAAGTTTAGGGCAAATGGTAGCTGGAATTGCTCATGAAATTAATAATCCAGTTAGTTTCATTCATGGGAATATTGAGTATGCCAGTCAGTATGTTCAAGACTTGTTCAACTTGATTGATACAGTTCAGGAATGTTTTCCAGTTCTGCCTGAAGAAGTTCAAACGATAATTGAAGAAATAGATTTGGATTTTCTTCAAAAGGATTTAGTTAAGCTTTTTGGTTCTATGGAAGTTGGAACCAGGCGAATTCGAGAAATTGTAGGATCGTTACGCAATTTCTCACGTCTTGATGAATCTGACTGGAAAGAAGTAGATATTCATCAGGGAATTGAGAGTACCTTGTTAATTCTCAAAAACAGATTAAAACCTAATGAAAATCATCCTGAAATTACTGTGATTAAAGACTATGGACAACTCCCTCTAGTTAATTGTTATGCTGGACAACTGAATCAAGTCTTTATGAATATTCTCAACAATGCAATAGATGCTTTATTATCAAACGAGGACGACGGAAAATTACCCACAGCCCAGCCAGAGATTCGGATTCATACAGTTTTGCATGAAAACTCAATTTCCATTCAGATTACCGATAATGGCCCTGGCATCAAACAAAAAGTCCTTTCCAAAGTATTTGATCCCTTTTTCACAACTAAACCTGTAGGGCAAGGTAAAGGATTGGGTTTGTCAGTCAGTTATCAAATTGTTGTAGAAAGGCATGGTGGTTGTCTAACCTGTCAATCTGCACCTGGTCAGGGAGCAAAATTTGTGGTTGATATTCCCATATATTGAAGAAGAAAGAGGGACAAAAGATTGAAATAAAGCATTGAAATAAAGCTTTGCTTGTCTATATTTGAGCTTTTATGCTTCTGTTTTGTCTAATGTAGAATCCAGTTTAAAAGTTGTCAGTAGTCCTGTATATATAGTGATATTAAATCCGGTTGAATACTTAATTATACAGAGCTTTCTGTTGTTATAAGGTAGATATATTTAAGAAACAGGGAACAGGGAACGGGGAACAGGGAATAGGGAATAGGTATGGAAGCAAAAAATATTCCCGCTCATCAATAGACTACAATACCTGAACCGCAACAAAATTATTGGTTCAGCTAACTGGAGGGCAGCACAACTTAAAATTGCCAAGCTACACACAAAAGTAGCTAATATTCATCATGACGTACTTCATAAATTGACAACATATCTAGCTAAATCAATTGCAAATCAAGGATTTTATGAATTTAGGCGACAGCTTGAATACAAAACTCATTTGATATCAGTGAGGTATACCTGTGCAAGATACAATACTTCGTAGGCAAGATGCTTACTTGACTCCACAAAGGTTTTATCCAACATTCCGACTTCAAATTCAAGTATAAAAATTTATACATAGCATGTAACTGGTTAAGTATGATTATTAATCATACTTCAAAATGTAGTTTTTATAGATGGCGAGTCAAAAGTCTGGATTGAATTAGTTCTGCTAATTGGATATATAAGTATAATGGCAATTCAAAGATCAGTTTTTAAGTATAAACACTTATTAAACTACAGATATTGATACTACTTTTAGTATTACAAAATTAAAGTTTTCAAAAAAAATCATATAATTTAAAATAAATCAGTATTTATTTATACTTTTAAGGTATTCTTTAATGTTTTTTTATATTTGATTTGTATTATTTATATACACTAAAAATTTGTATATTTTTTGTGTATATTTTACGTACGTATAACTACAGGAAATTTCTTAGTATGAAAAAGCTTTGTATGAAAGATATTTTGAGTTTGATTGAACACAAGCAGGTGGAGTTCCGTCAGCATCCCCTATACCAGTTCCTGAGAAACAAGAACATTGCACCTCGAAGAAGACTTGCTTTTGCACCTTGCTTTGCCTTTTTCGTTATGGGATTTGCAGAACTCAATCAGTATGCTTTTCGGGAAGAACCTACTGACGATCCAATCCAGAAGATTGTGAATCAGCATACCTATGAGGATGATTGCCATTGGCCTTGGTTTTTAGAAGATTTAGAAAAGCTAGGGATGAACTATTCACTTAAGTTTACTAGCTGTCTTAAATATCTCTGGAATCAAGATAATAAGTTCTCACGCAGTACAATTTACAAGCTCTATAAACTCGGATACAAAGCTGAACCTATTCAGAAGTTGGCTATGATTGAAGCAATTGAAGCAATTGCTGATATTTTTCTCGGTGCAACAGCTGAGGTTTGCCAGGAGTTGCAGTCTTTTTCTGATGAGAATTATCCTTACTTTGGACAGCATCACTTTACAGTAGATACCAGCCATACCATCTACTCTTCAGAACTAAAGCAGTTCATTGAGAATATTCAAATTCCTGAACAGATAGAAACTTCAGTTCGTGCAGCAGTTGATGAAGTATTTGATATTTTTGTAGAATTTAGCACTTCTTTGTTGGAATATGCACAGAATTACAGTTCAACTGAATCTTTGAAGGATATGTCACTTTTGGATGAATTCAAAGTTCTCACACAACAAAATCAGTATCAAGTTAAACAACAAATCGTGGCATCTCCAATCATGGAAACTGATGCTTTAGTGCCTTCAAACTTTAAACCATTAGGTACTTATCTGCTCGAAGCGGGTTTGTTGACTTCAGATCAGCTAACAATTGCTCTGAGTGAGCAGCAGCAAAATCCCTCTCGTCTTGGTGAAATTGTTGCTCAACGAGGATGGGTAAACCAGCAAACTGTCGAATATATGATGGAAAAACTGATTATTCCTGAACGAGAAATTCCTACCAAAAGCTTGTAAAACTCAACATTTGTCCCTATGGCAGGAACAAATATGTGGTAGTTTTTTATTATATCATGTCCGCTTAATTAGCGATAGAACTGCGTTCCACTGACGCGACCAAAAAACTTTCTCCTCTTTATACTGCCGATCATTCTTTTTTCCCATCACTTCTCCCTCCTGACTCCTGAGTTCTGACTTATCCCTAATTATTGATAACTCACATTACTTCCGTCAATTTGTAACATTCAAAGTAGAAAAATTGGTAATTTGAGAGTTATTTATGCTGTATAAATCATCTTCATTGACCTATCTCATTCGTCAAATTCTCAGGCAAATATTTAGAATAAAGAGTTGATAAAACCAAACATAGGCTGCAGATCCTTCCCTACTTACTAGTTGACCTTTATAATTCGCTTTGAAGTGCGGAATGCAGGTTATAAGTGTTTATCCGGACATGATATTACAACCCAAATTTGTTGTTCTGACCAGAAGATGTAGTGTTATAACTGCAACTGACAAATAACGCTCTTCTGAAAACTTTGTAGGAACTAACATCCTTAGTTCCTACAATTCTTGCGGATGTATCTATGAATATCTGTTAACTGTTTCAAACTTTGTGTTTGAAAGCTGATATCCCTAGCAAACTTACACCTAATCCCAGCAAACTAAATATGGAACTAGGTTCAGGAACAGTCTCATTATATTCAGATTTCAAAGCGTATAGGGCTTCATTTGCTAGTATCTGATGAGCGACTTCTGTAGGATGAAGTATATCCCAGAATAAGTATTTATCTGGATCGGGAACATCAACATCACAGGATGTTACTGAACCATCTGCTCCTAAAGAGGCATCTGAGCAAAAAGCTAATACTG
Organism: Dapis purpurea BLCC-M126; assembly: GCF_050015975.1. NCBI lineage: Bacteria > Bacillati > Cyanobacteriota > Cyanophyceae > Oscillatoriales > Microcoleaceae > Dapis > Dapis purpurea. The sequence goes on from NZ_JBNHER010000089.1 coordinate 40,973, forward strand.
TATTTGACCAACTGTCTGTTACATTGCTAAAACCAAACTGACTGGGATTCTCAATTATCTCATCTAAAATAGAGTTAACATCTAATAAGATGATAGTAGCTCCAGATAAAGATTGTTCTAACTGAGCGATCGCTAACTCTAGTTTTTGGTTATGAGCATCTGTTAATTCATTCAATCTCTCAGATTTACCTGTGAATGTAGCCAAAGGTGTGAGACCTAATGATGGTAAGTTTGGGATGAGGAAGTTACGAGCGCCTACATTATATAAAGCTTCAATACCATCCGTAATATTATTAACAGTTGTATCTGGATTAGCAGGTGTCTCTGGTGGGAGTGCCAAACCCAACATAGATAGAGGATCTAAAATATAATCATTTGCACCCGCCCAGACAGTGTATAGTCCATCAGAGTTAGCTGAATTCTCTTGTTCTAAAAGAGGAGCAATAAAACTCTGAAGTTGTTGTTCTAAACTTGGCAGGCCATTAAGAAGATTCTGGTTTCCACTGAGTGACCCACCTGTAGCATAGTTAGCTCCGTCTTGAGAAACAGAAAAATTAGTAAAAAAAGCTGTAGGATTTAAGTCTAAGGATAATCCTAGAGATTCTATCCAAATAGGTCCGTTAGAAAACCTACCCTCAAAAGATAGGGAGTTTTCTGGAAATTGTCCTTCTGTGAGACTAAAAGCATTTCCTGTATCCAAAAGGCTATCCCCAAAGATAAACATTTGGGAAAAGTCTAAATTGGAATTATCAAAATTAAAATTTGCAGCGTAAACGGGAACAGTCCCTATAGTTAGACCAGATGCAGCTAGAGCAATGCTAACTGAAACAATGTTATTCATTATGTATGTGCAACCCTGATGAGTTTAATCAACTTAGCTATAAGTATAAGTAGAATTCCTGAGGAATGTCAAACTAGGCTTAATTATATCAGTAAAATTTTGTAGAGATACTAATACCAATTTAATAAAATATTGCTACAGCTACAACACAGGCAACAGGCAAAAGAGAACAAGGAAAAAAACTGTATCTTATGAAAATCATAACCACCATATTTTATACTTTTAGGGAGCAGTAAAATTCTTACAATTACAATAGTTGTAGGGATGCTTTATGAAACATCCCTACAGTCTTTTTCATAGATATTCAAAGATTGTGATTATATAGCAGTCGAGGCAAAGGGCGCTAACATTTCTAAATTATTAGGAGTTACGCATAAACCGGGTTTATGAACGAAATCTCGTGGTTTGAACAACAAGATCAGGGCAATAAACCCGGTTTCTTGGTTGCGCGTGCGTAAGTCCTGATTATAAAACTCACTCAAAGAGTATTTTTGAGTTTTGCCTTGCGCGTAGCGCTATACTTTCTGTTTCTGCTTTTGTTTATCTTTCTGTTTGAAAGCTGACGTTCCCAGGAAACTTAAACCTAATCCCAACAAACTCAATGTAGAAGTAGGTTCAGGAACATCTTGACTATATTCAGGAACATCTTGATTATATTCAGAATTTAGAACAGATATAGCTTCATTTGCTATTAACTGATAAAATTTTGTTGTAGGATGAATGTAATCCCAGTATAAGTATCCATCTGATAAGTTTCCATCTGATAAGTTTCCATCTGGAGGTGCTGGATCTGTAGGATTAACATCACACTTAAATCCGTTGCATTCTAACCAACTGTCTGTTACATTAGTAAAACCGAACTCACCGGGATTTTCAAGTATATCATCGAAAGTAGAGTTAACATCTAATAATGTGATAGTCACTTCAGAAAACTCTTCCTCAAACTCAGCTATCTCTAACTCCAATTTTTGGTTATGATCATCTGTTAATTGATTGAATATGTTTTCATCTATACCTTGGATTTTATGAAAATCTGAGTTTGTGAATGATAGCAAGTTAGGGATCAGGAAGTCACGAGCGCCTACATTATATAAATCTCGAATACCATCGATCACATTCTCAACAGTTGTATCTACAATATTAGGAGAGTTACCTGCAATATAATCTTTTGTACCGGAAAGATAATCAGTAGAACCTATCCAGAGAGTATACAGTGCATTAGAGTTAGCTGACTGACCTTCAAGACCCCCCAGAAAAGAGTTAAGTTGTTTATCTAAGTCATCTCCACTATTATTTCCACCTTTGGCAAAGTTAGCTCCATCTGAAGACACACCACCACGATCAGGCTTATAAAAAGTTACAGGATCTAAATCTAAATACGATGCTAGAATATCTGTAAAAACATACCCGTTAGAAGCTCTACGCTCAAAATAAAGACTGGAGTTTTTAGTAGGTCCGTTTGTATTTCCTGGATCTGAAAGGCTATCCCCAAACACAAACATTTGGGAAAAGTCTAAACTTGTAGCGTAAACTGCTTCAGCGCCCATAGTTAGAGTAGACGCAGTTAGAGCAATGCTGAGTGACACAAATTTATTCATTGATTTAAGCTTTACTATCATAATTAATATACTCTGTTAAGTATAAATAAGAATTGTTAGTGTTTTATGAAAATTCAGTAAAGATTGGGGAGCATTTCACTGGTCATATGAAGATTTGATGAAGTTGATATAGGAATTTACATTTATAGATAAATATTTGATGAAGTAGGCATTTTTTTCTTGAGATGAGGGGGGGGAGAATTCATAACCCGAAAATGGCCTTGATAAATTAGGGTATGATTTGTATTTTTTGGTAATTCCTAAAGTATTGAATAACAAATATTTGAGATTGTTCAATTTTTATTTTCATACCTTGATTTACCAACACCTTTACTGTTTCTGCTTTTAGTTATCTTTCTACTTGAAAGCTAACATCCCCAGGAAACTTAAACCTAATCCCAACAAACTAAATCTTTGGCAAAGTTAGTTCCATTTGGAGAAATACCACGTCTCGTAAAAGGTGTAGGCTCTAAATCTAAACATGATGTTAGAATATCTGCAAAAACATATCCGTTAGAAGCTCTACCTTCAAAATAAATACTGGAGTTTCGAGTAACTCTGTTTTTATTTCCTGGATCTGAAAGGCTATCCCCAAAAACAAACATTTGGGAAAAGTCTAAATTGCAATTTGCAGCGTAGACTGGTGCAGTGCCTATAGTTTAGAGTAGATGCAATTAGAGCCATGCTTAAGTTACACAGATTTATTCATTTTTATCATTATAATAAATCTACTCCTTAAGTGTCAATAAAATTTCTAATAAATGTCAAGTTATCTTTAAGTTTAAGTAAAATTTCTAAGGAATTTCAAGTTAGGCTTAATCATTCAGTAAAATTGCGTAGGTATTAAATTATCGTCAATTCTATTTTCCCAGTCTCGCTTTGTAATTATAGTAATTTGATGAAGATAATAACCACAATATTTTAGGCTTTTAGGGAGCAGTAAAATTCTTATAATTACTATATAAGTAATACAAATTGGATACATATTGGCTCCATAGCAAGATAATTTAACTACAAGGTGGGGCGAGGTATTTGATCATCAACATAAATCTACGCTTATTTATATTTTGTACTAATTAACCTCAAATGATATAATCTATTGTCGAAAATATTTAATAAATTATAGAATCTTATTGGTAATAATCTAGGTATTAATTTATGATTCAATCTAAACCAAAAATTTTAATTGTTTTTTTAGGGATTATTTTAGGAGCATTTCCATCATTAGCGAATCCTAATAATTTGGGAATATTTACTGCAAAAGAATCAGATAGATATCAATCTAAAATTATTACTTCACAAGCTTCAGATAATTCCCCTTATATTCAGTTAGAAAACTTATTAGCAGAGAATAAATGGCAAGAAGCAGACGAAGAAACATACGATTTGATTTTAAAATTAACTCAAAGGACTAGAGCAGGAGGAATCAATACAAGAGCAATCAAAGAAAAAATTTCTTGTGAAGAAATTAGTAACATTGACCAACTCTGGCGGAAGTATTCAGCAGATAAATTTGGTCTCAGTATCCAAGTATTAGTCTACTTAGAAACTGGGAATAACTTGGAAGGGTATAACCCACAAAGTTATCAAATATTCGGCGATCGAGTGGGTTGGAGAAAAGCCAGAAAATGGAACAAATATGAGCAGTTAAATTTCTCCGAAGATGCTCCTAAAGGTCATTTACCAGTAGCCATAAGAGAACCAGAAGTTACTGTGAATATTCCAGAATTTATGATTACTAAACGTTTGCGTCGGGTACTATATTCTAGGGTTAAAGAATGTGGACTTTAATCAGTTATTAGTTATCACTAATAATCCTCTGTTGCCTTTTTCCCTGGGAAGATAATCATCTAAGATCTACAAAACTCGATTCAATAATGGATAATGGATAATTGATAATGGATAATTGATAATTGATAATTACCTCTCCCTAAAAAGAAGAGGATTGAATAAAAAGAAATATATTCTTGTTTCTCTTTTAAAGGAGAGGCTTTAAAGCTTAATTATTCGGTAAATTGGCACATTTCATTTGCTGATAGTCCTTTTATCTCTCTACCCATTCACTTTAAAGATGTCATATCAAATCCGGTTGAATACTTGTTATATAGTTGGGATGGGGAGATGGGGAGATGGGGAGATGGGGAAATGGGGAGATGGGGGGATGGGGAAATAGGGAGATTAAAGTGTAGATAAAATTATGAACATATACTATATAACCGGATTCTATATCACAAATAGTTTCAAACCTTAAATTTGAAATAATTTCCTGAAGTTACTTTATAGTCAAAGTTTTGAGTCTTAAAAATATAACTTTCAACTTTTGACTTTTAACTTTTGACTTCTGACTTCTGTGAAACGGTATGGAATGTTGACTTATCAAGATTTACTTATAGAATAAAAAACGATTTTGAAATTCACTAGCAGGAGTGAAGCTTTGAATAACGAAAGTCTCTCAGAAAATTTGTCATTAGTCCAGGAAACGGTTGTAGATGAGATTCCTGAAGCAGTGCGAGACCCCCAAAAGGATGAAGAAATTATCCCAATTCAACCTAACAACAAAAAATGGATTTGGAGTTGGGCGGGAATAGTTGTTTTGGTGGGAGTAGTTACTCTAGGGTTACAACTTCAATCTAATCTCAACCAAGTCAATGCTTCATCACCTCAAACTGAAACTGATAGTATTAAGGTAGATAATTCTTCTACTACAGAAACTCCTATAATTGAATCTGAGAAAAGTCCCCTTGCAGATTTGCCTTACTCACAAACAGCAGAAATAGAACTAGAATATATAGTTGCTGATAGTGATATTCGATTGCAAATAAATGCAGCAAAAAAGTTTCAGGAAATGCTTTATACTGCTAGAAATGATGGGATTAATTTAGTAGCTTTGAGAGGATTTCAGTCTAAGTCTGATTTGGAAAGTTGGGTAAGTAATACTAATACTATTGAGTCAAATCCTACCGAAAATTTTTCACCTCTAAGTTATGGGGAATATATAACAGGTTATGCTGTTGATATTGGGGATAAAAATGCACCTGAAACTCACCAAAATGTGGAATTTGAAAATACGGCAGCTTTTCAGTGGCTAAAAAATAATGCCGCTTACTTTAGCTTTGAAATGATACCTCTTGATGAAGAGAAAGGTGTTGGTTATGAACCTTGGCATTGGCGTTATGTAGGCGATCGCCACAGTCTAGAAACTTTTTATAAAAATCTACCTAATATTATCTCTGAAGAATCGGAGTTAGTTCAAGAAAATCCAGAATTAAGTAGTGGTGAATAATCATAATTGAGCATGATGGAAAAAATCAATAAATTAGCAATTGTCGGAGGAACACACGGGAATGAATTTACAGGTATATATCTTGTCAAAAAATTTGAAAAGTTTCCAGACTTGATTAGCAGAACAAATTTTGAGACTAAAACATTATTGGCTAATCCTCAAGCATTTGAATTAGTTAAAAGATACATTGATACAGATTTAAACCGTTGTTTTAAATTGGAGGATTTAGAAAATAATACAAAGACTAACTATGAAGAAAGTAGAGCAAAATTTATTAATCAAATGCTAGGACCTAAAGGGAATCCTAAATTTGATTTTATCTTAGATTTCCATACCACTACTGCCAACATGGGATTAACAATTGTTTTGGTAAATAATCATCCTTTTAACTTAAAAATTGCTGCTTATTTAACTTCAGTTGAACCAGATGTAAAAATTTATAGTTGGATTAATCCAGGAGTAGAAAATTCTTTTATGAATTCCATTTGTGAACGTAGTTTGGGAATTGAAGTAGGGCCTATAGCTCAAGGAACTCTCGAGGCAGATTTATTTTTTAAAACAGAAAAGTTAGTTCAGGCAAGTTTGGATTTTATTGAACGTTTTAATGAAGGTAAACTACATCATATAAATGGGGATATTGTCGTTTATAAACATTTAAAAGTTGTGGATTATCCCAAGACTGAGGATGGAGAAATAGCAGCAATGATTCATCCTCAATTACAAGGGAGAGATTATCAAAAGTTAAGTCCTGGTGAGCCAATGTTTTTAACTTTTGATGGCAAAACAATTTATTATCAGGAAAAAAATCCTGTATGGCCAGTTTTTATTAATGAAGCGGCTTATTATGAAAAAGGAATTGCTATGTGTTTGACAAAACAAGATAGTATAGCAATGGATAATGGATAATTGATAATTGATACAGTACTTTCCGTTGTTATTGAAGTATAAAGCTAACAAGCAAGATGGTTGAAGTGCAAGAATTATATAGTTTAAACTTGTAAATCATTGGTCCGAAACATACTATAATATCATGTCCTAATAATTAGTGATAGAACTCCATTCCGCTACGCAAACAAAAAATTTTTGTTTGCAGTTTTGCTCTGGCCCGAACTATAAAATATTGCTAGAGCGAAACTACGAGAGCTTATAAATTAGACGTGATATAATTGATAATTAGTAGAGATACTATGTTTAATTTCTCCTGAATTAGGAAGTTTAGGTAGTTATAAAAGTAACCTTTTCAGCCTGATGGGATAAAATATTGTATTTTTATAGAAAGTTGCACATCGCCTATTTTCCAGAATTTGATTTGCATATGAAAGTATTACTAATTAAATTAATTAAAGGCTACAAAATTTTAATTTCGCCAATGTTACCTCCATCATGTCGTTTTCAACCAACTTGTTCAGAATACGCGATGGAAGCAATCGAAAGATTTGGCATTTTTAAAGGTACTAGAATGGCAGTTATGCGAATTTTACGTTGTCATCCTTTTCATCCAGGTGGTTATGATCCGGTGCCTCCGAAAGATCCAACAATTAATAATTAACAATTAATAATTACCTATTCTTATAAAAAAGAGGATTGACTAAAAGGAATTTTTTCTTTAAGAGTAAATATGCCGATTTGTTAGTTCTCTCCTTTAATAGTAACTGTTAAGTCAGAAATGATATTAGTTGAGTTTAAACTTGTTATCTTTCTGTGAGAGTTCTTGGTGTGACACATTTTTTTAATTTGGTGAAAAATTATCTTTCATAGCTAAAATTTTCTCTCCTACATTTTGAGGAATAGGCATTACAGATAATCTATTTCCTTTCTTAACAACTAATAATTCATCCCCAGTAAATTGTTGTTTCAAATCAGCTAAAGATATTACTTTAGGAAATTCTTCTATAAATTCTACAGAAACAGTTTGCCATCGAGGAGAATTAGGAGTAGATTTAGGGTCATAATATTTACTTTCTGGCTCGAATTGAGTGGGGTCAGCAATACCACTTTCTAATATTTTTACTAACCCAATAATACCAGGAGAAGTAGTATTAGAATGATAGAAAAATGCTAAATCTCCCCGATTCATTTGTCGTAGAAAATTGCGTGCTTGATAATTTCTTACTCCATCCCAAATACAAGTTTTTTCTTGTTTCATATCTGAGATACTGTAAGTTTTTGGTTCTGATTTTATTAGCCAATATTTCATAATTAATTAGGGAGTAGGGAATAGGCAGTAGGGGAGCAGAGACGTTGCATACAATGTCCCTACAAGGTTATCATTTTTTCACAAATCATTTCATGTTGTTATATAAGTTTACATTCAAAAAATGAAGTCAATTTCAGCTAGAAAAACATTAAATAAAGAATATTTACAAGGTAAAATCTAGTAGGAAAAATATTGAAAAATTTAAAGACAATCTGAAGTTACTTTTAGAGCAAATCAACGAAGCAGGATCAGACAAATTTCATAAAAATATAATTTCCCAATTTTTACAATAAACTTTCTACAAAGCCAATTATTTTATCAACAAAAAAGAGCAAAATGACCTAGTAATTAACAATGGTAAAGACCATAGAAGTAATTTCATTAATTGATAATGGATAATTGATAATTACCTCTGGTTAAAACCGAGAGGA